>JAFAPG010000195.1 GCA_019247235.1 Acidobacteriota bacterium | reverse complement strand
CACCCCCCGGTAAAGGGGGGAACAAGAATTGGGGAGCGAGATCATTCTCCATTCGCCCAGGCCGGGAGTGGCTAGGAGTCTCCACAGAAACCGAAAGCGATCTCGCCAGCGCTCGCGCGCCATTATCATGCAGTAAAAATAGTCGAGCGACTCAGGCTTAAGCTCCTCGCCTAGGCGGAGTCGGTTCTCTACCTGACGAAGCGCTCGGCCGCGAGCCGTGGATCCTCTCAGAGCAAGCTGGGGCAATCTCGAACCGAGGAGATTACTCGCCACCTGAAGCGAAATTGCGAGTATGTTCAATATGCCAAGCCGCTGCGCCTCGAAATGAATTGCCTTCCAGTCGAGGTCAAGCTCGATGAGGCGCGCGATGTCACGCACCATCCCCAGTTGTGCCCAGCCGTGCTTGGCAGCGTGCAGGCACAAAACCAGTAGCAGGTCGGTAGGGCAAAGAACACGAGACCGTCCGTCTGCAATCTCGATTGCAAGCGAACGAGCAAGCAAGCTTTCGACATCGAGCGACACCGAATAAAAGCGGGGCAACACCTGCCACTGCAACTCGATCAGATTTGGCTCGCGCGCTGATCCGAAGACAAGTTCATACTGGGAACGCAAGTAGTATTGTTCTTGCCGGGCAGAGAGTTGGAGATGGCGGCTATATCCAAGTTCACCAAGGGCGACCTGAGCGCGACGAATATCCCTTGCCTCAAGCAAAAAATCCAGATCGCCAAACTCTCTCATGGCCGCATCCCCGTAAAGCAACTGCGCCAGAACCGGTCCTTTGTGACACACTGCCCGAATGCCATGCTGATCGAATTTTTCTTCAATTGCCCTCAGCTCAGCCATAAAGCAAAGCACCCGGCGCGCATGATGCTGCCAGCGAGCGCGAGCAAGCGCGCGAACCTGGCGGGGAATCGCGCTCGAGCCAATGAGATGCTGGTAGAGCACCGGCGAGACCCGGTGATATCTAGCCAGTTCGAACAGACGCTCCCAATCAAAACCGGAGATCAATCCTTCGTCAGGTAGCTGGGGTTGCGCCGGTTGGCACGAGCACGCGCACAGAAATTCAAACTCTCGCCCCGAGGACCCGCCGAAAGCCGAGTTGGCGCCTAAGCGCGAGCTGTTTGCTCGGTATCCTCTCCTGTGACTAACTGTATCCCTGGTCAATTCTCTCGCCAACGGATGGCCATTCTCTTCTTACAATCTTCCTACGCCATGCCGGGAAGCAAAAGTACCTGGAAGTGAACCGCACAGCCGCAATGGCCGCGATCGTTTTCAACTCGGTGAGCAAGCATTTTCGTCAAGGAGGCTTCTTCTTCTCACGGCGCAAGCCAAAGCTAACCTATGCCTTACAGAGCCTCTCCTTGAGCGTTGCTCGGGGAGAGGTGCTATCGCTCTTGGGTCCGAATGGCAGCGGAAAAAGCACGACCTTGAAGCTGATCGCGACCGTGTTACTTCCCGATCAGGGAACGGTACTGGTGAATGGCAGCGATACCCGAACTGACGAGCTAGGGGTACGCCGACAAGTTGGATTGGCGCTGTCGTCCGAGCGATCCTTCTTCCCCCGTCTCACAGCTCGAGAGAATCTAGGGTTTTTCGCCGCTCTCGAAAATATTGCCGGGCCAGAATGTCAAGATCGCGTGGATTCGGTGCTCGAACGCGTGGGGCTGATCGAAGAAGCCGACAAACAAGTCATGAAATTGTCTTCCGGACTTTATCAGCGTCTAGGCATTGCCCGAGCATTGATTAAAAATCCTCCGGTGCTCTTGCTGGATGAACCTACGCGCAGTCTGGATCCGGGGGCCGCGAGTCGCATCTGGACCTTGATCGGATGGCTTGCAGATTCTGGAATTACCATGGTGGTGGCCACTCACAACTTCCAGGAGGCGATTTCGATCTCAAATCGTGTTGCCGTAGTGGAAAGGGGCCGTCTGCTCGGCATTCAGTCGGTCGCCCACTGCCACGCCCAACAGTTGCAAAGCTACTATCTCGAGCTCACGGGAAAGCCTGAGCCTGTCTCCTGCGGGGAAGGGATACCGGCCTGATCCTCTCCACCGCGATCGCCGTCATAAAGAAGGATTGGCTCAACATGCTGCGTTATCGGAGTGGCTTGTTTCAGCATGCGGTGGCACCGCTCTCCCAGCTGGCCATGTTTTACTACCTCTCGCGCGCAGTCGGGTCGCAATTCCAGCCCGAGGGGATGCCCTATTTCTTATTTCTTATGGTCGGCAGCGGATTCTATAGCTTCCTCGTGACCGGAATGTACAGCTTCTTGAGAATCATCCACGATTCGCAGCAGACGGGAACGCTCGAGGTGCTAATGACCACCTCAACGCGGCCGACAGTGTTGCTGGTTCTAAGCGTCATTTCCTCCTTCTCCGGCGGACTGCTCGAGCTCATGGCCGTCGCTGGCGGCAGTCTCTTGATTTACTCGCAGATCCCACAGATCAATTGGATTGGTTGTGCTTTGGTTTTTGTATTGTCCGTTCTGCTTTCGGTCGCCATAGGAGTGTTCGCCGCCGCTCTGCAGCTCTCTATCCAGAAAGGCTCTGCCGCTCTTTGGCTCTTCGGATCAAGCGCATGGTTCATCTCGGGAACACTGTTTCCAGTGACAATCTTGCCGCGACCGATTCAGGTTGTTTCCAACCTCCTGCCCGTTACTCATGCCCTTAGGGGCATGCGCTTGGCGGTATTTCAGGCGCATCATTGGAACTTGCTGTGGCCTGAAATCGAAGTACTGCTGCTCTTCTGTGTTTTGCTGGTCCCGCCCAGCCTGCTATTTTTTTCTTGGACTCTACGGCGCGCCCGTCAGCTAGGAAGCCTCTGCTACTACTAGCCAAAGTTACTTCTGTCATGTGTTTTGTCCGCGCTCGAGGGACCTCGCGATTCATTTCTGCTCGGCGCAAGGCTACAATGTCGGGTAATTGGAAAATTGGGGACAGCGTCGGTTTGGCACTCGAGTGCGGGCGCAACTACCACTCCGCCTGGTCAGCCTGGACCCGAGTAGCACGTTTTCGGAAAACTGCTACACGCTAATGGTGAACCCGCAAGGTTGTGGGGTTCGTTTCAGCCGCCCGCTTCAGCCCGGATTGCGAGTTCGCGTCGACGGCTTGCCAGGTGGAGGTAGTGTCACCGCTCGCGTGGCTAGTAATCTTCCTCCTGCTCAGGGCAGTAAATATTGGACCGTCGGTCTGGGACTTGATGCCCCGGGAAATCACTGGTGTCTTGCTCCCGTTCCGGAGGATTGGGGAAGCTACGCGTCTACCCCGAAGTCTCTTCGACGCTCGGTCTCTGCCCTTGCTTCAATCCGCGAACACTCACAGCCAACTACGTAGCCCGCAGAGCTTCATCAGTGTCCAAGTGCCGGTTTGATCCATTTGTGAAGTCTGCCTGATGCCGGAATCGCTATTCTTCATGGCGCAGCCTATTCCATTGCCATCGAGCCGGGTGGCAACGACGGCTTTCGAGCGGCCTGCTGGGCCAACGAGATATCAAGGCCCGAGCAACTCGATTCGATTGCCAAATGGATCGAAGATGTGACAACGTCGTATCCCGGTCAGCTCAATTGCTTCCTGCAGAGAGACCCCAGCTTGGCGAATCTTGCCGCTGAGCATGTCATAATTTGCGCACCGCAGAGCGGGATGGGCTTTTATCGCGGGATGGAAATTCTCTTGAACGCCTAGATGAAGTTCAACCACGCCGCTGCGGAACCAACACCCACCGCGAGCGGCAAGTGCAACCGGTTTCTCAATTTCCGTCATACCGAGAAGCCCTCCATAGAAGGCGCGGGCTTTGGCCTCGCCTCCTGGGGGCATAGCAAGCTGCACATGATCAATGGCCAGGAAGGGAGTTCCGCCGGCCTCGGCCGTAGCAGAGCTGTGCACAATGGTCATTGGATAACCGCCTAAAAGAGTTATTTCTTGGCCGTCGGGGGCACCAGCCCATTCAACCGCAAATACATTGCGGCCGCTCCATAATGATCTGCCCAACTACTGGCCAGGGCAACGAAGGCCCAGGCCCGCGATCTTGGCTTTCCATCAAACCAGGTGATGTTGTCCGTAACCTTTGAGTCATCTGCCTTGGCAAGCGCATCGTGGCAGAACTCAAAGGACGCTTTCATCGCAGCGACGAGCTTGTCTTTCCCCTCCGTTCCCTTTAACTCCTCGGTTTTAGGCGCAGGAACATCGCCCACATTGGCGCAGAAGCGGTGATTGGATTCGACGATATGAGCAGCTAAATGCCCGAATGTCATCTGGTCGGGTGTGGGTTTATAGTCAAATTTATCTGCCGGCATCTCTTCAAAGGCGGCGACTGTATTTCTCTCACGACCGTCGAGCATCTGCCGCAGAACGTCAGAAACCGGACTTTTGCTTTGGGCTACAGCTGCAGTCGAGGCCAAAAACACAATTACAACCAATTTTTGCACCATGATCACTTGTCTCCTTGTGAATGCAATAGCATAAATGAAAGACGAGCGGACGGCAGTGGGGCCGTCCAAGGCGTGTCAAGACTCGTTAGAAATGTCCCCGTCGTTAACTCGTTAGAAATGTCCCCTTTTCGGGTTGATGTTGATTGAAGTCGTTGTTTGTTTTCGTTGGGATGCGCACTGAAGCGAAGCCCTTTTTAGGGCGACGCGGAAGTGGGTACCTCAACGAGCGGCCCAACGCTCCCTCTCTTTGGAATCCAAGGCTTCATGTTCTGATATCCCCGGCGCCAAGGGTGATCTTTCTTTGCCTTCCTCTCCGGCTGCACGCGGGCGGGCACAGGAACG
>JAFAPG010000169.1 GCA_019247235.1 Acidobacteriota bacterium | reverse complement strand
TAGTGAATGCCCGCTTGTTCAGCCAGTTCTCGAGATTCAGCCTTCCAAGCGCGTACCACCTGCTCAATTTCCATCAAGCTCATAGTCGCCAGGGTTAAGTCATGACGCGGGGAAAAACACATCACCCGGCAGATCCCCTGCTCGGTGCTGGCGACCAGCAGGCTTTTGTCTTCGAAGTCCAGTTGCGCTTGAGGGATGTTCGGACGCAGCGCGGCGAAGTCATTTTCAAATAAGAAAGTTGAGGGATAATCCGGATTTCGGACGCCGCCCGCGCGCTGATTTCGCGGGCAGAGATAACAGGATGGATCGTAGGAAGGGCGCTCGCTCGCTGGAAGACGCTCAATCGCTCCCTGCCAGGGACGCGCGGTGCGCTGGGGAGAGACCAAGACCCAGTCCGAAGTAAGCGGATTCAAGCGGCGGTGCGCGTGTTGGCGGAAGAGCTCTTCCAACCGGCCTCCTCAATTGCGCGCCCTAGGAAACGGGCAAAGACGAAAAGCGGAGATTGACCTCGGCCCAAGCGGACTTTATGTTCTCACATAAGCGCTTCCTCATTACAATAGGAGCGATTCGGCGTCGACGCCTATGGGGAGCCTGCATGCAGCCGAAGCCCAATGCTCAAAGCCACAGGAGAGCCACTTGAAGAAGATGCGCCCGGCGGAACTGGCAGAGATTTTTCAAGGCCAGTTTCACGCGCCAGCGGAAATCTTCAGCGCTCCGGGAAGGGTCAACCTAATCGGCGAGCACACGGATTATAACGAGGGCTACGTGCTCCCGAGTGCGATTGGCTTTTATGCGCACGTAGCGATTTCTCCGCGCGCGGATCAAAAGCTGATGATCCGCTCCACCCAGTTTCCCGAGGCCTTCGAGATTGACTTGAGCTCCTGGCCCCCGAAAAAGATGGGCGCCTGGTATGACTATGTGCTCGGCGTAGGAGTCGAACTGGTGTGTGCCGGGATGAGCTTCCCGGGGGCCAATCTGCTGGTGCATGGGGAAGTGCCGATCGGTGCAGGGTTAAGCTCGTCGGCAGCATTAGAAGTTGCATCCGCCCTGGCCCTGTTGAGTCTAGAGGCGAAACATTTGCCTCTGAAGACTATTGCCCGGCTATGTCAGCAAGCCGAGAACCATTTTGTGGGCGCGAGGGTGGGAATCATGGACCAGTTTGTTTCATGCCACGGCCAGGCGGATCATGCGGTATTGCTGGACTGTCGCTCCTTGGAGTATGAATTGGTGCCAATTCCCGCGAGCCTCAAGCTGGTAATCTCGAATACCATGGTCAAGCATCAGCTCTCGGGAGGAGAGTACAACCTGCGTCGCGAGCAATGCGAGCAGGGAGTTCAAATCTTGGCGAAAAAATATCCCCAAATCAAGGCGCTGCGCGATGTGTCCACCGCGCAGCTAGAGACCGAAGCCAAAGATCTGCCTCCCCTGATTTACCAGCGCTGCCTGCATGTGGTGCGGGAGAATCGACGGGTGCTTGATACTGCCGAGAGCTTTCGCTCGGGCGACCTGCCCCGCGTGGGCCAATTGATGCGAGAGTCCCACGCCAGCCTGCGCGATCTCTATGAAGTCAGTTCTCCGGAGCTGGACGTAATGGTCGAGTCGGCGGAGGGACTACCTGGTTTCATTGGCGGTCGCATGACCGGTGGAGGTTTTGGCGGTTGCACCGTCAACCTGGTCGAGACTTCCCAGGCACAATCGTTTGCCACCGCCATTGCCGTTCGCTATCGACAAAAGACAGGGATCTCTCCCGATATTCACATCTGTTCGGCCGCTCATGGCGCCGGCGCCGAGCTCAGGAAAGCGGAAGTTTGAGACCTCTCAATCCAGCTTCGTCCCAGAAGCTCTGTACCCGCCCGGGCGCGTGGCCGAGTGCTGGTAAACGTTTACAAACGAGCCTTGATCGAGGATAATGCTCCGTTCCGTTCGCCGTCTTGGTCGTGGTTCATAGCCGTTTCATGCGTATGCACGCAATATGGAGGAGTGCGAGATGAGGGTTGCCGCTCTCGTGATTGCGCTAATGACAATGATCGCAGGCATCGAAGCCCAAGTAACCAAGAAAAGCTTTGGTAAAACCCCGGATGGCAAGAATGTCGATATCTACACCCTCAAAACTGACGCCCTGGAGGCAGACATCATTGCCTATGGCGGCATCATTCAATCGCTGAAGGTGCCGGACAAGGCCGGCACCTCCGCGGATGTGGTCTTGGGATTTGATTCCCTCGACGGATACACCAGTGGGAATAAGGCTTTCTTTGGCGCGCTCATTGGCCGCTATGGAAATCGCATCGCCGGCGGCCAGTTCACCCTCGACGGTCGGGCTTACCAGATTCCCAAGAACGATGGCCCCAATGCGCTGCACGGCGGACCACGCGGATTTGACAAAGTGGTTTGGAGTGCGAAACCGATCGCTCACGGAGTGGAACTTACCTATGTTAGCCCCGATGGCGATCAGGGCTTTCCCGGAACCCTGACGGCGATAGTTCGCTATACCTTGGTAGGAAAGGAGCTCAAGATCGAGTACAACGCCACTACCGATAAAGACACGGTGGTGAATCTTACCAATCACTCTTACTTTAATTTGTCAGGTCAGGGAAAAGGCGACATTCTAGCTCATCAGGTCCAAATTCATGCCAGTCGCTACACTCCGGTCGACGATAGTCTTATACCCACCGGAGAGCTGGCTCCTGTCGAAGGCACGCCCTTTGATTTTCGAAAGCCGACGGCGGTAGGCGCAAGAATCAATGATGACAACGATCAACTGAAGAAAGGCCATGGCTACGATCACAACTGGGTGCTCGATAGCGCCGGGAAGCTTTCCCCGGCAGCCGAAGTTTACGATTCCTCGAGCGGGCGCGTGCTCGAGGTGTTGAGTGATCAGCCTGGTGTCCAGTTCTATACAGGCAACTTTCTGGACGGAAGCATTACCGGCAAGGATGGCAAAGTGTATGGCCATCGAGCCGCCCTGTGTTTGGAGACACAACACTTTCGCGACTCCCCGAACCATCGAAAGTTTCCCTCAACCGAACTGAAACCGGGGCAGAAATACCACACGGTTACGGTTTTTCGCTTTTCGACGCGCTAGGTCCGGCATTGCCATGAGAAACCGGCCCTCGAACGGATGGCTGGGAAAGCGTGGACAGCTTAGGAAATGCTAAATCGTCCTGCCATCGTGTCGACCAAATCGCTCGCACAGCTGCGGGAAGAGGTGCTTGAGGCCAATCTCGAATTGGTCCGCCGCGGATTGGTTCTTTACACGTTCGGGAATGCCAGCGGAATCCTGCGGGATGAAGGCGTGGTCGTCATCAAGCCGAGCGGAGTACCCTATGACAGGATGAAGCCCGAGCATTTGGTGGTTACTGATTTAGAGGGCAAGGTAGTCTCTGGAAATCTTCGACCGTCCTCCGACCTGCCGACGCATGTCTTCTTGTATCGTAGTTTTCCACACATTGGCGGGGTCGTGCACACGCACTCCGAATACGCGACCGCCTGGGCCCAGGCGCGATGTGAGATTCCCTGCTTCGGGACTACTCATGCGGATTACTTTCATGGGGCGGTACCGGTAACCGAACCCATGCCCGAGAGTGAGATCGCCGGAGAATACGAACGCAACACGGGCGCGGCCATCGTTCGTGCCTTTCGCGAGCGTAACCCGGACTCGATCCCAGCCGTGCTGGTGGCCAACCACGGCCCCTTCACCTGGGGTCCGGATGCGAGCGCCGCAGCCCACAATGCGGTGGTTCTTGAATCGATTGCGCGCATGGCGTTCCTCACTGCCACTCTGAACCACCAGGCAGGGCCGATCGCCAGGGCGCTTCACGACCGGCATTATCTTCGCAAGCACGGCCATAATGCATACTACGGCCAGGCGGGGGAAAACAAATGAATCCAGTGTTGGCGATGTTTGTAGCTGAAAGGCTCGTGCACCTCTCGGCAGTGGATTTAGCCATCATCGTCTTCTATTTCGGTTTGGTTCTAGTAATCGGTTTTTACCTGAAGCGTTTTGCCAACACTGGCGAGGATTTTTTCCTTGCCGGGCGTGAGATGACGGCGTGGGTCGCCGGCCTGGCATTCGTCTCTGCAAACCTCGGCTCGCTCGAACTTTTGGGTTGGGCGGGATCAGCTTATCAATACGGGATCATGGCTGCCCACTGGTACTGGGTGGGAGCGATTCCGGCTATGGTTTTCCTAGGTCTGCTGATGATGCCGTTTTACTACATCTCCAAGACCCACTCCGTTCCCGGATATCTGAAATTGCGCTACGGTTCGGAGGCAAGCGGCCTGAGCGGAATCACCTTCGCCGTGATGACCATCCTCATGTCGGGCGTGAACATGTATGCCATGGCCGTGGTTATGAAGGTGGTCCTCGGATGGAACATAAACTTCAGCATCTGGGTGTCATCCCTGACAGTCGGGGTTTACGTTGCCGCCGGCGGGCTATTCTCCGCGATTTTCAACGAGGTTTTGCAGTTCTTCCTGATCTGGTTTGGCGCGCTGCTGATCCCGATCCTGGGCATGGTTGAAACCGGTGGATGGGCCGGCATGGTGGCACGCATTCATCAGAACTTTCCTGGGCAGGACTTTACTCATATGTGGGCGCCGATGGGATCATTCGCCAACAATCCCATGGGCATTCACTGGACCGGCATCGTGTTCGGGCTTGGCGCCGTACAGTCCATGGGCTATTGGACGACAGACTTTCTGGTGGTGCAGCGGGTATTGTCTGCCAAAGATATTCGATCCGCGAAGATGGCGCCGATTATCGGATCGTTTTTCAAAATGGCGGTTCCGCTGATCGTAATCCTTCCTGGTTTGCTCGGCCGGGCGGTTTTGCCTATGCACTTGATGCCCGCCAGCCAATTACAAGCCGGACAACACAGCTACAACGAAGTTCTGCCGCTTATGCTGGCGCGCTATTGCGGACCAGGACTGCTGGGCCTGGGAATTACTGCTCTGGTGGCAGGATTCATGGCGGGCATGGCCGGGAATGTTAGTGCCTTTGCCACCGTTTGGACCTATGACATCTATCGCCCTTTTTTGAACAAAGCCGCGCCCGATAGGCACTACGTCTCCATGGGGCGATGGTGCACAATGATTGGACTGATTATCAGCATTGGCACGGCCTACCTGGTGATGAGCTTCGCCAGCATTATGGATTACGTGCAAGCCCTGTTCGGATTTTTTATCGCGCCGCTTTTCGGCACCGTCCTACTGGGCATGCTGTGGAAGCGGGTTACGCGAATGGCCGGATTCCTGGGTCTATTGGCAGGAACGATCGCCTCAGTGGGCATGTTTACCTTAATGAAGCTCGATCCGGACCGCTGGGTTCAGGTTTTTGCCCTGTCGCCTCTGGCCCAGGGTCTTGCCCAGGATATGTACCAGGCGCTGTGGTCGTGCGTTACCTGCGTGGTAGTCACGGTGTTAGTAACACTCGTGACCAAGCCGCGGCCCGATCGAGAGCTGGCAGGCTTGGTTTATAGCTTGACCCAAGTAGCGAAAGAAGAACACGCCAGCATCTTTCACAAACCGGCGTTCTGGGGAGCTCTGGCGCTGGTCATTTTCGTGATCCTGCAAATCATTTTCTGGTGACACCATGGCGGAAAAACATCACATCATTCCAGTCTGGTTCTTTGTGGGTGTGCTACTGCTGGTTTACGGACTGATGATCTTCGTGAGCGGACTTACGGAATGGAGCAGTCCACCACCCGGCGTGGAACTGGCGGAGCTGCACGCTCCGGTCTGGTGGGGCGCGCTTTTGATTGTGCTGGGGAGCGTCTATTGCCTGATGTTCCGGCCGCGCAAGAGCACATGAGCGAGG
>JAFAPG010000927.1 GCA_019247235.1 Acidobacteriota bacterium | reverse complement strand
ATGAGGTCCTGGTGGTCGAGACCCATCTCGACGGTAGCGCCCTGAAGCGTCCGGCAATGATCTTTTATCCGGGCCGCGAGCTCGGAGGTGACCCGACCAACTGGTGGGGTCCGAACCAAGCGTGCGTCGAAGCGCTGCTTCGCCATGTAGGTTTCAAGCGGGTCGACTTCACCTCTCATCCATTACCTGAGCTAGCTGCAGTCCGCGGGATCTTCCATGCTTGGAAGACCGACGCGATCTACGAAGCGCACAAACACGGTGAGGTGTCCACCGGCTCAGCGCCGATCGGGGCGAAAACAAAGATCTAGGTGAGTACCCCCCTCCTCGCTGACGTGTCGATGCCAAGCCGCATCAATAGCCCGTGCTGTCTGCTCGGGATTCGGGGAGTCGATTTGCTCGATTGACCTGTTGCGATGCAGGATCTCCGCAATATAGCCGGGCTTCAGCAATTCGAGCAGCAGTTCGCGTCCCTTGACTCCCGAGCCTCGCTCCTGAAAACGCGGGGAATATTCAATAAACATTACTGGGCGCGACCGCTGGAGGATAGCGCTGGCTCCCTTGACAGCTTTGTATTCCATCCCCTCGATATCGATCTTGATGATATCGATCCGAGCTATAACGCTCAGAAGCCTATCAAGAGGCACGACCGGGACCACTATAGATCCCTGGAGTTTTTCGATTTCGGGGTTTGTCGTAGGCGCAAGCACGTTATTGTTGGACCGATCTTGCATCGGAAGTAGCGCGAACCCCACCTCGTCCGAGGCGGCGACTGGCAGGATCCTTATATTCGTCAGTTCGTTCTCCAGGGCATTCCGCAGGAGAAGTCTTGCGTTTCTCTCGCTGACTTCCACGGCAAAGACGAGGCCAGTGGGTCCAACCTTCTTTGCGGCCGGAATGGCAAAATTGCCGAGACTTGCGCCGACATCAAGGATGACCATGCCGGGCTGGCATAGTTCGTGGAAGTACGGTAAAACCCAAGGCTCATATCCACCGTGCGCCAGCTCGTTATACGCGTCGGAATCGCGAGGAACGAACAGCTTTGTACCGAATACGTCGAATCGGGCGAGATCATCAAATGAGGCTCTAAAAAAGCCGGTCTTCGCACCAAATTCAGCGGACAGTATGAATTGGAGAGCAACTTGGTGTCGGGAAAGTTCCCCGGATTGCAGTTTTTTACCCCAAAACGCGATTCCGCCGGGATCCCCATCTCTCTCAAGGAGAGTTTGGAACAAAAAGTCGAGAAACATCCTATTATCGAGTGTAGCTGGCATTCTCGTAAGTTGGATCGATTTTCTCGTTAAGTTGGATCGATTACTGACGGGCAGCTTAAGCGGACAGCATCGGACTCGGCAATAGCTGGCACTCATCAGGGCTTGGCACGGGACGGGCGCGGTTGCGTGGGCGGTTGCCGCTCTGCGGTGGCGCTGCGCTGATCGGCGGCAGATCGACTGGCTCGGGACTGGCTATCAGGCTCTCCATGTCGCCGAGGGCGGCGCTGCCGATGAAGTGCAGCTGCGCGGCGACGTCGCCGTCCTCGCACAGCATGAACCCGAGCACCCCGATCGAGGATTTGCGGGTATCCGCCCCTTGGGTCAATTCCCGCAAATCCACCCCGCGGTCGGACGACAACAGGATTTCGAAACCGACGTGCTCGCCGTCGCGCAATCGGTCGAGTGCTTGCTTATCGGCGCGAAAGATCAGCCACTTGTCCTCCAACGGCCTGAGCTGCACCTCGCGCCTGCCCACGCCCTCCACGCTCACGCTCGCCGTGCAATCGAATTTCGGCAGACCGCGGATGCCCAGGAATAGCACCGCTCCGCTGCCGCGACGCAACCGCGCCACCAATGCCAGCCGCGCCGGCTTGTATTTGGTCCAGCAGCCCCAACTCTCCGGCCACCACCAGCCGTCGCCTTGGCGGAATATCTCGCCCATCGTGATGCCCGGCCAAATTTGCGTCTCCCGGTTCTCCCGCAGCGGATAATACCGGCCGAGCACCGCCTCCACCGGCCACAGCTCGCGCTCGGTCCACCGCCGCGACGCCGGCGCCCCTGGCGGCACTGCCGCCCAGCCGCGCACCAGATCCAGCAGTTGCCCGGCGATCTCCAGCCAAGTGCGCGGGTGGAACTCCGCCGCGATCTTCCGTTCCTTGGCCGCGCGATACTCGGCATCAAAGATCAGCCGCTCCAGCTTGCGCACGAACTCGCCCTCGGAATCGAGTTCGAAATATTCGCCGAACTCGCCGCCAGCTTCCGGCAGACTGGAACAGCGCGACAGCAACGAAACCTTACCGAAACAGAGCGATTCGGTGATCGGCAGCCCCCAGCCCTCGTAGGCACTGGGATAGAGTGTGAACAGGCAGCCGCGGTACAGCCGCTGTAAATCCGCATCCGAGATCCCGGACAGCATCAACACGTGCTGGCGGAGAGCGCTGCTCGCCTGCAGCTTCGCGTAGACGGGTTCGCTCAGCCAGCCGCGCTTGCCCACGCACACCAGTTTCGGAACCCGGCGTGCCCCGAACCGCTTCAGCAGCGTCAGCCACCCCGACAGTGCCAGCAGGTGGTTCTTGCGCGATTCCACCGTGCCCACGAACAGCACGTAGCCGCCCGGCTCGATCCCATAGCGCACCAGCACCTGACTGTTCTGCAGCTCCCGGTCCGTCACGGCCTTGCCGAACCTCGCATCCAACGTCACCACCACTGGGCTCGGTATCGTCCGGCCCAGCCGCTTGGCCACCGCCGCCACGTCCGCCGCCGTCGCCCGAGAAATCACCAGCAGATGATCCGCCAGCTGTATCGCTTCCAGCAGCCAACCTACAACACGGCGGCTGAGACTTTCGTCACAATGCTCCGAAGCGA
>JAFAPG010000831.1 GCA_019247235.1 Acidobacteriota bacterium | reverse complement strand
CTGGTTTGCCTGGCCGGATACATGCGCCTGCTGTCGCCCTGGTTCGTCAGGCAGTTCCCCCAGCGAATCCTGAATATTCATCCCTCCTTGCTGCCCGCATTTCCCGGTCTTGAGGCGCAGCAGCAGGCGTTTGCGTACGGCGTCAAGGTGGCCGGCTGCACGGTTCATTTTGTCGATGAGGAACTCGACCACGGGCCGATTATCGTGCAACGAGCCATTCCGGTCTTCGGCGGCGATGATGAGCATGCCCTGGCGGCGCGGATCTTAGAGCAAGAGCACATCGCTTATTCAGAGGCCATCGACCTGGTGTTGAATCGGGAGTTTCGCATCGTAGGCCGAAGAATGGTGCTGCAATCGAGAGCTTCTCGATGACCGACAACCCGGCGCTAGCTCGATCGGCGCCATCGGCGAACCCATCGATGCCTGCGAAGATCCGCCCGGTCGATATAATCCAGAAATGGCAAATTTCGCACCCGTCGAGGAACAGCTAACTTACATCAAAAAGGGCTCCGCGGAGCTGATTCGGGAACCGGAGCTGCGGGAGCGCCTGGAAGCCTCGCGCCAAGCGGGCAAGCCGCTTCGGGTGAAGGCCGGATTTGACCCTACCGCCCCCGATCTCCACCTCGGGCACACCGTCCTCATGCGCAAGCTGAAACATTTCCAGGACCTCGGCCATACTTCCATCTTCATGATTGGGGACTTTACCGCTATGATCGGCGATCCCACGGGCCGTTCGGCGACCCGGCCTCCACTTAATGCCGACGAGATCATGCGCTACGCCAAAACCTACATGGCCCAGGTATACAAGATTTTGTCGCCGCGTACGACCGAAGTACGTTTCAATACCGAGTGGCTGGGCAAGTTGAAATCAGAAGAATGGATTCGGCTGGCGCAAAAGTTTACCGTCTCCCAGATGCTCGAGCGCGATGAGTTTCACCAGAGATTTCAGGAAGAGAAACCGATCGCTCTGCACGAGTTGCTTTACCCGCTGGCACAAGGCTACGACTCGGTTGCATTGCGGGCCGACGTTGAGCTCGGGGGAACCGACCAAAAATTTAACTTGCTGGCCGGACGTGAGCTGCAGCGTGATTACGGGCAAGAGCCGCAAGTGGTAGTAACCATGCCGATTCTGGAAGGGCTAGACGGCGTGCAAAAGATGTCGAAATCCTACGGAAACTCGATCGGCATCAATGAAGCTCCGCTCGAGATGTATGGCAAAATTATGTCCATTCGCGATGAGATGATGTGGCGCTACTACGAGCTGCTGACCGACGTGCAGATGGCCGAAATCGAGCGCTTGCAACAGCAGGTCCATCCCATGCAGGCAAAGAAGGAGCTGGCCGAACGCATTGTTCGGGATTTCCACTCCTCCGACGCCGCTCGAAACGCGGGCGCGGACTGGGAGAAGCAATTTCAAAAAGACCAGGTACCAGAAGCGATTGAGGAGGTCACGGTGGCTTCGGCGGCAGTCGTTGCATCCTCCGCCGAAGAAAGCAGCGGCGGGGCCCCGGATGGTTGCCGGGTTCGGATCGACAAATTGCTGAAAGAAGCTGGCCTTGCGGCATCAAGAACTGAAGCCGAGCGCAAGATTCGTGAAGGGGCTGTCACCATCAATGGTTCCTCTGTGAATGGCCCTAACTTTGAGCTCACAACTCCTGACGGCCTACTGGTGCGGGTGGGGAAACGGGTCAAACGCATTCGCCTGGCTGGCTGACTCTGAATTTCGAGGGTCGGCCAACTCGCGCAGCCCCAGGATCTAAGTGCTACACTAGTCAAGGCTTATGAGTGAACCGAGCGCACGCTCCCGCATTTGGCTTTGGGTGCTCATCGGCGGAGGAGCGTTCTTCCTCTTCATGCTAGCGGTATTCACGCTGGTCTACGTCGCTTTGCATGTAAGCGGCCGGGGGGCGGGCCTGCATGCTTTTGGCGACAAGATTGGCATCATTGATCTCGAAGGCGTCATTCTCGATCCTAGCGAGGTGGTAGAGGAACTCCGCAGATTTTCCGAGGACGATTCCATCAAAGCCATCATTGTGCACGTCAACTCGCCAGGCGGCGGAGTCGCCGCTTCGGAGGAGATTTATCGTGAGGTTAAGCGGGTTCGTGACGAGAAGCATAAGTACATTGTCTCCTCGATCGAGACCGTAGGAGCCAGCGGCGCCTATTATGTCTCGTCGGCTACCAACAAGATTTATGCGGATAGCGGTAGCGTGGTGGGTTCGATCGGAGTCATCGCCGAATGGGTAAATTACGGCGACCTGATGCGTTGGGCCAAGCTAAAACCTGAGGTTCTGAAGGTAGGAACGTTCAAGGACACGGGAGACCCGCGCCGCGAATTGACGCCTGCCGAGCGGCAATATCTGCAGGGCCTTATCGATAACATGTACGACCAGTTTGTGCAGGCCGTGGCCACTGGGCGGCACGCTAAAGTCACCGACATTAAGCCGATCGCCGATGGCCGGGTATGGACCGGAGAGCAGGCTCTGGGGCTGCGTTTGATCGATCAGATTGGAGACTTTCGCACCGCCGTTCTGGAGACGGCAAAGTCGGTCAAGATTTCGGGGGAGCCAGTATTGGTGCACCCTGAACCTGACCGCAAGTCCCTGCTCGATCTACTTCTGGGAGATGTTTCTCCCTGGTTGCCGACAAAAGCCAAGCTGCTCGACCAGCAGATGGGCTTTTATTATCTGTGGAAGTAAAAGGTTCCCCCTGAGTGGGGGCTGCTCTTGCCAACAACCCCTGGAATTTGAGAAGGTTATGCAAGCCCAATACCCGGGCCGGGCTTCCGATTCCTAACTGCAAAATTAATTATTCGAGGGAGCAAAGAGCGTATGACGAAAGCGGATCTGATCGAGGAAATCTCCCGTCTAGCGGAATTGACTCGCAAGGACAGCGAAGTAATCGTAGAAACTATCTTTGATAGCATCGTGCGTTCGCTTCGTGCTGGCGATAAGATCGAGATCCGCGGGTTTGGCAGCTTTCGTACTCGCCAGCGCAAACCCCGCATCGGACGAAATCCGAAGACCGGAGATCGGGTGGAAGTGCCCGCTAAAAAGATTCCATTCTTCAAGCCCAGCAAGGAGCTGAAAGACTTGGTCAATGGCGAAGGTGTGCAGTCGCCGGCCGTGGCGCCTCCCGCCGTGCAATAGCTCCGGTTCTTGGGCCGGCGAAATCGTTCCAGAATGTTTTCCCGCAGAATTCATGTGCAATACGAGCAGGGTGGCAAACGCCTGCCTTGTCCCCTGAAGTGGCTCGACAGTTTCTCGATGCGCAACTTTACCAACGCCAGCATCTTTGACGACACCTTGCCGGTCGCCGACGGCTGGATGGAAATCGGCGCGCGTGTGCCTCTTGAAGCACTGGTACCGGCAGCAGAGGATTGGTTTCGCCGCAAGGGGTATCTGCCCGAGGACGCGCGATTGGTGGTCGAAGAGATGTGAGCGCTCGCCTTTCATGGCTGCTCGTCTCGAAAAAAGAAAGGCGATCGGGTGTTCACTTGGTTTCTGGCATTCTTCAGATTAGGGTTTAGTTTCCTTGAGGATGATTCGAAGGTCTAGAACCATTGGGCGCGTTTCAAAGCCAGCGGCAAGAGCATAATGGGCAGTACGACCGATCGTCATGGAGCTTTGGATCAAACGGAGGGTCCGTTCTGCGCTTGTTCCGGGTGGCTTCATCCTGGTAGTCGCCATCACTCTGGTGGAGCGGGGATGGGTACCGCTTCCTCAGGTCGCAGTTAACTTTTTCTACCATGCGATTTTCCTCGCGGCTGCGTTGCTCGGCTGGCGCTTTCACTCGCGGCGAATTTTCTCGAGCGCGGTCATCCTGTGGTTGGCGCACTACGGAATTGTTGCCTTCGCGGGCGGACGAGCGATGCTCACCAGTCCCGCTCGTACCGCCTTCGAGGCCATTTGTATCTTCATTCCCCTGAATTTCCTCGTGCTAGCGTTTTTCCCCGATCGTGACGCCGAACGTCAGGTGCTTGCCAGCTTCCTCCTGCTTTTATTTCTCGAGGCAACCTTTATCTGGGCATTTGCCCGCGCGGATCAGCCGGCGCTTTCCTTTCTCAGCTATTCTCCCGTTCCGAGCTACCATCTCAGACTTCCGCAGCCTGCGTTCCTGATTTTTATCATTGCCGCTTCTTTGTTGTTGGTTCAGGTGGTGCGCTTTGAGAAGGCGATCGATAGCGGCCTGCTCTGGTGTCTGGCGGCGACTGGCGTCGGTCTTGAAGCGGGTGCGGCAAAGCCCGTGGGCACGGTGTATTTTGCTGTGGCAGGGCTGATTTTGGCCATTTCCATCATTGAGAATTCCTACTCGCTTGCCTATCGCGACGAACTGACTGCGCTTCCGTCGCGTCGGGCCTTCCATCAAGCGGTTGACAGTCTCAAGCCCCCTTACTCGATTGCTATGGTAGATATCGACCATTTCAAGAGTATTAACGACACCTACGGGCACGAGACTGGAGATCAGGTGCTTCGTCTGGTGGCTTCACGGCTGGCCAGCGCGAGCGGAGGGGGAGAGGCATTTCGTGTGGGAGGGGAGGAGTTCACGATTCTGTATCGCGGGCGCACCGCCGAGGACGTGGTCGACCATCTGGAACTGTTGCGCCTCGAGATTGAGAGCTCGTCGTTTCGGGTGCGCCGAGCGGAGGACCGGCGCAAGACCGCCCGCGCGCCGGACCGTAGATCACGAAGCCGAACCAGAAAACCCGCCTCGCGCCGAAGCTCGGGGGTCGTCTCGGTAACCATCAGCATTGGGGTTGCCGAATCACACGCCAAGCTGAGCCTCAGCGAGGTGATTGAAAGGGCCGACAAATCGCTTTACCGGGCAAAACAGACGGGACGCAATCGCATTGAGATTTCCGGCGCCGAAAAGAGGGGAAAGCGGGAGGCGAGCCCTAAAGGACAGGCGAGAAGCTGAACTAATTGGCCTTGCTACGTCCGCGCGCGAGCGCCATTTCCACGATGCTTTCAATCAGCTGGGCATAGGAGCGCCCTGATTTTTTTGCCGCCATGGCGAATTCGTGTTTGCTCGATAACCAGGGGTTAGGGTTGGCCTCGATGACGTAGACGTCGCCTTCTCGAGTGAGTCGCATATCGACGCGTCCGTAATCCCGCAATTTAACCGCGCGATAGGCTGCCAAGGCGGTTGTAGAAAGTTTGTCGGTGGTTTCTGCGTCCAGATCGTCGGCGATCTTTGACTTAGTTAGCTTGTAAGCATCGGAATCGCGTTCGAATTTGACATCCCGACTGGCAATCCGGGGAGTGCCTTTAGGTAATTGCGATAAGTCCAACTCGACCAGGGGGAGCACTTCCGTTCGTTCATAGCTGCCCAGGATGGCGGCATAGATCTCGCGGCCTTCGATGTATTCTTCGATGAGCGCGGGCGAGTCGAATTCGTTCTGCACGTACTCCACTCGTTCCATGAGTTCCTTGACGCTTGCCACCACGGCTTCGGCGTCAATGCCAATCGAACCGTCTTCTAACTGCGGTTTCACGATGAGGGGAAATTTCACGTCGTGGGCATGTTCAATGTTGCCGCGATAGGCCGTCGCGAAATAAGGGGTGCGAATACCATGAAAGTGAAACATCTTCTTGGCCGTCGCCTTGTCTTGCGCCAGAAAGTGCGCGTGCGGGCCGGCTCCGGTGTAGGGAAGTTGAATCAAGTCAAGGTAGGCGGCAACGTTCATCTCCTTGGTATCATCGCCGGCG
>JAFAPG010000726.1 GCA_019247235.1 Acidobacteriota bacterium | reverse complement strand
AGGTCTCGCGTGGCCTCGACGAAATCGGTGCCATCGACATTGGAAACAAAGCGGAATGTGATTGAGCGATCGCTGTAATATCTCAGCGCTTCATATGCCATGACAGGGCCGAGGTCGGAGCCGCCAATGCCTATGTTGATGATATTGCGTATTGGCTTACCGGAATGGCCCTTCCATTCCCTGTGGCGGATGCGATTGGAAAAATCCGTCATCTTGTCAAGCACGGCATGAACTTGAGGCACTACGTTCTCGCCGTCCACAATAACCGATGCCCCTTTCGGGGCGCGGAGAGCCACATGCAACACCGCGCGCTTTTCGGTGACATTGATTTTCTCGCCGCGGAACATCGCGTCGCGCCGTTTCTCGACGCCTCGCTCTCTGGCTAGTTGCACGAGCAATCGAACAGTCTCGTTGCTAATGCGATTTTTCGAGAAATCCAGAAACACGTCCGCGCCTTCCGCAACAAAGCGTTCACCACGGTCAGGATCCTCGGCGAACAACTGCCGTAAGTGGATACCTTTTATTCTTTCGTAATGCGCCTGCAGCGCGCTCCATGCGGGAGACTCTATAAGAGGTTTGTTTTGCGACACTTGCGGAGTTCCTTCGGGCTGATTACTTCAGCGCCTTGCTCTTGCCGTCGATCGCCTTCATCAGGTCCTGCCATGAATTGTCAAAAGACTTGGCTCCCTCCGCCTGCAAATCCACCCCGAGTTTGGCCACATCAATTCCGACCCTGTCGAACTCCGCCAGCACCTGCTCGGAGTTGGCGCCCCCAGGTGAAAGGACGCCGGCTAGCCGGCCATGTTCACCGAATGCGAGCAAGGTTTCCTCGGGCATGGTGTTAACAGTGTTGGGAGCCGCGAGCGCCCCTATATAAAGGACGTCGGAAGCCTTGGGGTCCTTGGTGCCAGTGCTTGCGAACAGCAGCCGCTGAGCGCGCGCGCCGCAATTAGCCAACCGCTGCCATCGATCGGACTGCAGCACGCCACGATATGCCACGTAAGCTTGCTGACCGATGGCAACACCCAGCTGATCGCGATCCGTCTCCGGTACTTTATCCATCGTTGCCTTGTCCCAACGACTGATAAAAAGCGATGCCACCGACCGGACGTCAGGACTTAAGCCTGCTTCGACTCGCCGCTCAAGCCCGCGCATATAAGCGTCGGCGGCAGCAAGGTAATGATCTCGTGTGAAAAGAAGCGTGACGTTCACGGGCACACCTGAAAAGATCGCCTGTTCGATCGCGGACCCGCCCTCCCTGGTGCCGGGGATCTTGATGAACAAGTTGCGCCGGCCGGCCTTTTGATGAAGAGCCCTGGCCTCCTCCACGGTCGCTTTGGCGTCGTAGGCAAGGAGCGGTGAGACCTCGAGCGATACCCACCCATCCACAGTGCTCGTGCGTTCGTGAATTGGCATGAACAAATCGGCTGCCCGCGTCAGATCTTGGACCGCCAATTCGAAAAACAAAGCTTCACCGGAGAGCCCCGCACCCACGAGGCGGCGAATGTCCGGATCATACGAACTGCTATGAGTGATCGCGTGATCAAAGATCGTGGGATTGGACGTCAGGCCTGTAACCGAAAACTCCTCGATGTAGCGCTTGAGCGTGCCGGTATCGAGAAGATCCCGTGTAATGTTGTCGAGCCAGATGCTCTGCCCCAGGTTATGGAGTAGTTCATTAGGTTTCATAATTCACCCCGAGCAGGTTGTGCCTTATCAAGATCTGATGTGGTTCCCACAAAACCGGATCGAACCCAAACCTTCCGACGAGTCAGCAAAGGTGTAGGGGGGTCTGCGCATTAATCCAAAATCTAACAACCATGCCGACACTGGAGTCATGTAAGTGCTCGACATTTGCGGCGTGAGCTAACGCGACCTCCTCCACGAACCACCATGACTCATCCATCCCTGATCATGCCTCACGAGCACTATTCTCGTTAGCAGCTGAAAACGGGCGGTTCAGTTCGAGCACTGATAAGTGTCACGTGCGTAAAACACCTGTGGAAATTACCGATGCTCGCTGGAAGGACCAAGCTCCTCCACATACAGTTCCAAGTGATTTACATAACGTAGCATCCTGTGAAACAAGAGCCGAGCCCGACGTATATCGCTGGAACGAGAAAGGCACTCGATATATCAGAAAGAGCATATACAACAAGTACCTTCCTTTCCGGTGAACCCGTTCGCCGACCGGTAGCGATAGACCAGCGGGTCATCAAGCAGGTCGTTTCGAGAGCTCTCATAGTGGAAAGCGCCGTCGCGCCCGCCTGAGAGGGCACTTGCGGATGGCCCGCCCACAATTTGCCCTCGGCAATTCATCTTCGCCCGTAAGAAGTCGAGTTGGTGGCGACCTCGTTTGTGCGTTTCTATGTTCAGCAGCAATGTTCCTCTTCCGCTGCACGCGCTTGCCTCTTTCGGTCTCCGAACATCGAGGCAATCTTTCCGCTTTTTAGTCGCACGGATGAGGGCAGTATCAATGCTTCAGTCTTCGGCGTGCGCGCTTTCACGGGGCGTGCTTCAGCTTCTTAGTGATGCTGGCGACATGTTTGCCCTGGAAGCGTGCAATGGCTAGTTCATTCTCGGTCACTGCTCTGCTGCGGCCGTCGGCGCCAGCGAGCGTACTCGCGCCGTAAGGTGTACCTCCGCTAATTTCGGTCATATTGGTCAGACCCGGCTCGGAATAGGGCGTTCCGACGATGATCATTCCGAGATGCAGCAGAGTGGTATGGAAGCTAGTGAGTGTAGTTTCCTGGCCGCCGTGCTGGGTTCCGGTTGAACAGAATACGCTTCCGACCTTTCCTATGAGCTTATTTTGCGCCCACAATCCACCCGCCTGATCCAGAAAGTTGCGCATCTGGCCGCACATGTTGCCAAAACGAGTAGGGGTGCCGAAAATAAGCGCGTCTCCGGTAACCAGTTCGTCGATACTCGCTACCGGTACGTGGGCGAACTTGGCACGCGCTTGCTTGGCTCCGATCTGTTCGAGAATTTTCTCCGGAATGACTTCAGGAACCTGGGAGAGCGTTACATCGACATCAGGAACATTACGCGCACCTTCTGCGACGGCCTCAGCCATTTGGTAAATGTGTCCGTACGTGCTGTAGAAAATTATTTTGACGTTGGTGACCATTGATTCATGCTCCTGTAGCTGTTGTCGCGAAACATGTGCGCCCGAACAAAGCGCGACCTGTAGGTCGTTTTTTATGACGCAGCAGCTGAGAGCTTATCACGACCGAAGTGCCGCTGACCGTCCTCTGGAGTGATGACGCTGGCCGGCACGCCGGTACGGGGGCATAGAAGGGTCGGACGGAAGCGGCTCAAGGGGCTAGAGGATGAGAAAAAACCTGCTCAAGGAGTTTCTCACAGAAGCGATGCTGGACAACGGCTGCACTCAACGACCTGCTCGCAAAAACGGTAAAGCCTGCAGCACGGCGGACAGCAGTGGCCGGGACAATGAGCGGCACAGGCTCACTAAGCGACCCTTTTTTTTCCAGCGTGAGATCCCTTATCCCGTGCCGGGCCATTCACAAATCTTCTATATTTGCCAGATGCCCTAAATAGCTGATCGGTGTGAGATTCTGAACCGGAGCGGATCCGACATGAAGCTAGAGGCCACGCTTTCGGACCATTTCGCCGTGCCTCCAAATCCAGCGCAGGGTCGCTGTATTCCAAATCCTAGGTTACCGAGTCGACTCTGCAACTCGCCAAGGGTCCTATGAGGACGATACGCATTAGTGTCACGCTCCTCTTTTCATTACTGTTGCTGACTGCCTTTGGTGGTAGCGGCGAAGCCGACGACCTCTTTTTATGGGATGGGGGCTTGGGGGTGGCACCGGATACTGAACATGGTGGTTATCTTGGGGCCTCCTACAGCTTTTACGCGGTTGGTTCGTTCCTTGAGTTTGCTGGCGAGCCCGACCCAAGCATCTCGCTGCCCACCATAGTTGCGGGGCCATTTGACCTCATGCTGAACCCCGGATGTGCGGGGTGTGCATTCGTAGGTACCTTCAGCCCATTTAATGACGTTATCATTGGGCCGGACGGTTACGGTTGGGTGGTCGGCGGGGGTTATCTGGGCAGAGCGGGTTTCAGTGCCAGCGGTAACACCTACACCTACCTGCTCGCTGGCTACAACGCTGGTGGGGGTAGCATCACCATCACCGATCTCGGCGCGACCCCCGAACCGTCAAGTCTGCTGCTGTTTGCCGTTGGCTTAGCGGCGCTCATCGTGGTCTATCGAAGAGGGAACCACCGCCTCCTTTGATGCGTTCG
>JAFAPG010000691.1 GCA_019247235.1 Acidobacteriota bacterium | reverse complement strand
CCTCTTCTGCGCGACGGTTCCCTTGCGGGGTCCCTTGCGAGTGCGCGCATTGGTATGCGTGCGTTGTCCCCGCACGGGCAGATTGCGGCGATGGCGGAATCCACGATAAGAGCCGATTTCAATCAGCCGTTTAATGCTCATCGAAACTTCCTTGCGCAGGTCGCCTTCGACCAGGCCTTCGCCTTCAATCACCTGGCGAATGCGATTGACTTCATCCTCGCCGAGGTCCTGAACCTTCTTCATGGGATCGACTTTTGCCTCTTCCAGAATTCGCGTAGCTCGAGGCTGCCCGATTCCGTAGATATAGGTCAGGGCGATAAAGGATCGCTTGTTGCGCGGAAGATCAACGCCCGCAATTCTTGCCATAAATATTGCCCTCGGCGGCAAAGGCCGCAAATACTGTTTCTCTCACCCTTGGCGTTGTTTGTGCTTGGAATTCACACAGATAACCCGCACCACGCCTTTGCGGTGGATGATCTTGCATTTGTCGCAAATCTTTTTAACCGATGCTCGTACCTTCATAGCTCGCCTTTTGCCTCTTACTTATAGCGATACACAATTCGTCCCCGGTTCAGATCATAGGGCGAGAGCTCAACCGCGACTTTGTCGCCGGGAAGGATGCGAATGAAATTCTTGCGCATCTTGCCGGAGACGTGAGCCAGAACCTGGTGCTTGTTTTCTAGCTCCACCTTGAACATGGCGTTCGGCAGCGGTTCCAGTACCGTTGCCATCACTTCAATCGCATCTTCTTTGCTCATGCACTCCCAAAACGGCCCACTGTACTACTGGGTCAAAATCAAAGGCCCATTTCTAGTTACCGCCACGCAGTGCTCGAAATGAGCGCTGGAACTGCCGTCGGCGGTAACCGCGGTCCACTTATCCTCGAGCACCTTGGCTTCGGGACGGCCCAAGTTCACCATAGGCTCGATGGCCAGGACCATGCCTTCGCGCAGACGAGTGTCGGTACCGAGAGAGCGAAAATTCGGCACCTGCGGCTCTTCGCGCAGCTTGGTCCCGATGCCGTGACCAACAAATTCTCGCACTACGCTGAAGCCATTGGCCTCGACGTA
Organism: Acidobacteriota bacterium; assembly: GCA_019247235.1. Taxonomy (GTDB): domain Bacteria; phylum Acidobacteriota; class Terriglobia; order Terriglobales; family Acidobacteriaceae; genus Gp1-AA145. The sequence goes on along the minus strand of JAFAPG010000691.1, from coordinate 7,830 downwards.
TTCCTGCACCGCGGCGCCGATGTCGCTGACGCTATTTCCGATTTTCACCTGCTCAATCGCTTTATAAAGCGACTGCTCGGTTACTTCCATGAGCCGCTTGCGCTCGGAAGAAACCGACTGGCCCACTGGAACAGTGATGGCGGCGTCTCCGTAATAGCCGTCGAGCACCACTCCGCAGTCGATAGAGACAATATCGCCATCCTTCAGCACCCTTTTGCTGGAAGGAATGCCATGCACAATCTCTTCATTCACCGAGGTACACAACACGCAAGGGTAATCGTAATACCCTTTAAATGCCGGCTTAGCGCCGGACTCTTTGATCTTGCGCTCCGCCGTCCGTTCAAGATCCATCGTGGTCACACCCGGCGCTACCAGACGGCGAAGCTCTTCAAGCACCTGGCGGACAATGTGACCGCTGCGCCGCATTTTGTCGATTTCTGACTGCGACTTGCACACAATCGCCATCCCTAGCTCTTGCTCCCGGCTGCGCCCTGGCTTTTGCCGTCGACACTCTGAACGATGCGGCCGGCAACCTCATCGATGGGCAGGTCACCGTCGATGTCGACCACCCGGTCGAGACGCTGATAGTGTTCGGCGACCGGCTTGGTCTGACGCTCATAGGTAGCGAGGCGCTCGCTCAGGACCTGCTCGCGATCGTCATCGCGTATCACCAGCTTTGTGCCGTCTACGTCACAGACTTCATCAACAAGCGGCGGCTGAAAATGGATGTTGTAGATCCGCCCACAGGTAGGACAAGTTCTGCGCCCGGTGATTCGGAGCAATAACTTATTATAATCTGCCTGAATGCGCACGACAATTGGCAGATAAAATGCCCATATTCCGTTCTCAAAGAACTCGAACTTCAAAAACGCATCCAACCAAATGGCTTGTGTCTCGGTGCGAGGAAAGCCATCGAGGATAAAACCGCGCTGCGCGTCTGGCTCCCGCAACCGCCAAGCTACAATGTCACACACCAGATGGTCGGGAACCAGTTCTCCTTTAGCAATAATATCCCGCACCTCGAGACCGAGCGCGGTTGTCTGTTTGACATGTTCGCGCAACAGATCCCCGGTTGACACTTGCGGGATCCGGTAATAGTCGGTTATTCGCTTGGCTTGGGTCCCCTTACCTACGCCTGGCGGTCCCAGCAGCACAATCGGTCCGATGTTGCGCAATACCTGCTCTGCCACGGAACTCGCCCCAATCCGCTTCTGATCGATGCTCACGGCCACGGCAAGATGGTCCGCCTCCGAACCGCTCCCCTTCCTACCAAGCACGACGACCGCGAATGCGCCCACTCCGAGGTGTAAACCCATCGTAATGACGCATAATGAGCTGGGATTCGATCTGATTCACCGTATCCATGGCGACGCCAACCACGATCAGCAGCGAGGTCCCGCCAAAGTAGAAGTTCACGCCCAAGCCATTTAGAACCCAGTTCGGCAGACGCTCGAAGAATGTACCCAGCGGGTGGAACAGGTGGTTCAAATGGATGCCGGTAATCATCCATTCCGGAATAAACGAGATGATGATCAGATAGAGGGCGCCGACCAAGGTGATCCGCGTCAGAATCTCATTAATGTGATCAGCTGTGCGCCTTCCCGGGCGAATGCCAGGAATAAAGCCCCCGTACTTACGCATATTGTCGGCGACTTCATTGGGGTTAAATACAATTGACACGTAGAAGTACGCAAAGAAAATGATGCCGACCGCGTAGAGCAGGGTGTAGAGCGGCTCCCCCCAATAGAGCGCGCGCAAGGTCGCCCCGAATCCTTTCGAATCGCGCAACCCATAGAGCAGAGTTTGCGGAATGGTGACGATCGAAGAAGCAAAGATCACCGGCATGACTCCGCCAGCATTGACCTTGAGTGGCAAATGGGTCGATTGCCCGCCCATCATCCTGCGTCCGATGATGCGCTTGGCATACTGCACAGGAATGCGCCGCTCGCTTCGCTCCACATAGACGATGAACGCCACCACGGCGATCATCAGCACGATCACCATGACCAGCAGTACCGGAGTCAGGGGCCCCCAGGCGTTGTTCTTAACTTTGTCCCAAAGATCGACCACGCCCCGGGGCAGACCGACAACGATGCCGGTGAAGATTAAAAGCGACATGCCATTGCCCACACCTCGTTCGGTGATCTGCTCGCCCAGCCACATAATGAATACGCTACCGGTGGTCAGTGTCAGGACGGTCATCAGGATGAAGCCATATCCCGGATTCATCACGAAGCTGCCGGCTTTCATTAAGCTAAAAGCAATCCCGAAGGACTGGACAGCGCTCAAGCCCAAGGTGAGGTAGCGCGTCCACATGGTGATCTTCTTACGGCCGAGCTCGCCTTCCTTCTGCAGCTTGGCCAGGGGCTCATAGACCACGGTGAGCAGTTGCAGGATGATAGAGGAAGTAATGTAGGGCATGATGCCCAGGGCGAAGATGGTCATGCGGCGGAACTGCCCCCCGGAGAACAGGTCGACAAAGCCGAGCAGAGTGCCGCGATTTTGCTCGATGAATTGCTGAAACAGCTGCCAATTCACGCCGGGTACGGGAATATGTCCGCCGACGCGATACACCGCCAGCAGGCTCAGGGTAAACAGGATGCGCTTGCGCAGATCGGGAATACGAAAGATATTGGCAAACTTATCGAGCATTACGCTAATACCTCGCAATTCCCTCCGGCTTCAGTGATCTTTTGCTGCGCCGATTTCGAGAATTTGTGAGCCTGCACAGTAATGGCGGACTTCAACTCACCGTCTCCCAGAACTTTAATGCGACGCTTTCCCCGAATCAGGCCGGCTTTCAGCAAAACTTCGGGGGTGATCGTGCTCTCGCCCAACGCGGCCAACTTTTCCAGATTCACAATGGTGAATTCCTGGCGAAAGATATTTTTAAAGCCGCGCTTCGGCAGACGCCGGTGCAGCGGCATTTGCCCACCTTCAAATCCGCGCAGCAGGCGCGATCCGCTCCTCGAGCGCTGCCCCTTATGCCCACGGGCTGAGGTCTTGCCCATGCCAGAACCCATACCGCGGCCCACTCGCTTCCGCTTCTCGGAAGCCTTTCTGGGTGCTCGAACATTTGAAAGATTCATGGCTAACCTCAATCTTGTAGCTTTGACACTTACTTACCGCTCGCTGTCGACAATTTCGACCAGATGCGGAACCTTTGCCACCATGCCACGAATAGCCGCCGTGTCGGGGCGCTCGATCACCTGGTTCAAGCGGGTAAATCCAAGACCTCGCACCACCCGCTTATGCTTCACGGGCGTGGCAATCATCGAACGCACATATTTCAGGCGCAGAGTGCCCGGGTTCGCTTTATTTGCCGTCATTACAGTTCCTCCGCCGCCTTGCCCCGCATGCCCGCCACCAGGGCGCGGTTCTTCAGCTTCTTAAGGGCGTCGAAGGTGGCCTTAATAACATTGTGCGGATTGGTCGTGCCGATCGACTTGGTAAGCACATTCTGCACCCCCGCCGAGGTCATTACCGCCCGCACCGCTCCTCCGGCGATCACGCCCGTGCCTTCGGGCGCCGGCTTCAGCAGCACCATGCCTGAACCAAAACGCCCAAGCACGGCATGAGGAATGCTGGTATCGGTCAAGTTCACCTTCATCAGATTTTTCTTGGCCGATTCGATTCCCTTGCGAATAGCTTGCGGCACCTCTTTTGCCTTACCCGACCCGTAACCGACCACTGCCGACGACGGATCTCCGACCACCACCAAAGCTGCAAATGACAGGTTCTTTCCGCCTTTGACTACCTTGGTGACGCGATTGATGGCCACTACCTGGTCCTTCAGTTGGTAGGCGCCCGCATCCAGTTTCTTGATCACAGTAGGCATGCTTCGAATTCTCGATTCCAGCTTGCTCCTTATTCTCGCGCCAGCGATCAGGAGCCGCTTCTAAAACTGCAAACCTGCTTCGCGGGCGGCGTCGGCCAGAGCTTTCACCCGGCCGTGATAAATGTAGCCGCCGCGATCGAACACGACCTTGCTAATGCCTTTCGCTTTGGCCCGCTCGGCGACCGACTTCCCCACCGCCTTGGCAGCGGCCAAGTTGCCCCCGTTGGGACGGGATTGCTGCTTTCCTTCCGCGCTACTGGCGGAAGCAAGCGTCAAGCCCTCTAGGTCATCAATGATCTGGGCGTAGATGTGGTTCAGCGAGCGATAAATGTTCAGCCGCGGCCGTTCAGGCGTCCCCATGACTTTCTTGCGAATACGTTCATGCACCCGGCGGCGATTATCGTTTTTCGAAACTTGTGTCAGCATGTCCTTCTACACCCTTGCTTATTTGGCTCCGGTCTTGCCCACTTTCTTCTTCAAACGCTCACCCAGGTAGCGCACACCTTTGTTCTTATAAGGATCGGGGGGACGCAGAGCCCGCATCTCGGCCGCAACCTGACCTACTTTTTGCCGGTCAATGCCCGACACGGTCAAGCGTGTCTGTTTGGCATCAACCGCCACCTCGACCCCTGACGGAAGCGGGTATTCGATGGGGTGGGAGTAGCCGAGGCTAAACACCACGATCGCTTTGCCCTTCATCTCCGCCCGGTAACCGATGCCGACGATTTCAAGCTCGCGCGTCCACCCTCGGGTAACCCCTTCCACGGCGTTATTCACCAGAGCGCGGGTCAAGCCATGGATCGCCGCCTGGGAGTCGTTCTCCCGCAGGGCCACGATATGCCCGTCCTGCTGCTCGACCTGAATGCCGTGCGGGACTTCGGTGTCCAGCTTGCCTTTTGGCCCCGTGACCGTAACCGTGTTGCCCTCGATTTTGACCGACACTCCCTTGGGGAGGGCGATGGGTTTTTTTCCTATTCGTGACATAAAAGCGGCTCGTTTCTACCAGACTTCACAGAGGACCTCGCCCCCGACACCTTGCTTGCGGGCTTCGCGCCCGGTCATTACTCCCCGCGGGGTGGTCAAGATATTGATTCCCAGACCGCCCAAAACTCGCGGAATCTCCGACCTGCGCACATACACTCGGCATCCTGGCCGCGACACTCGGGCCACGTTAGAGATTGCTGCCTCGTTATTGGTGTCGTACTTCAGATAGATGCGAATCACCTTGTGCCCTTCCTCTTCGGTCGGTTTGAAGTTCGAGATATAACCTTCCTCCTTAAGGATGCGAGCGATCTCTAGCTTCAGCTTGGAAGCCGGAACATCCACCTTCTGATGGCGCGAGGTAATGGCGTTACGAATTCTAGCCAACATGTCTGCGACCGGATCGGTCAACTTCATTTCTGTGCTTCTCCTTGGGTGCTCCACCGCCCCAGCTCGATCTCATGCGAACGACCACCAGCCGTCGCTCCGGATTGCTTCCCGGGCTTCTCGGTTACCAGGAAGACTTCGAAACTCCCGGTATTTCCCCACGCAAGGCCAGCCCACGAAAACAAAGGCGGCAAATACCGAACTTGCGCAAATATCCTCGCGGCCGTCCACAGATCTTGCAACGGTTGTGCCGGCGCGTCGAAAATTTCGGCTTTTTAACGTTCTGCGGCTTGACCTTGCTTTCGGCCGCATCCTTAACTCGTTTTGCTGTAGTAGCCAAACTTAGCTCCTCGGCTCGCCCTGGCCTGCCAGGGGCAAGTTATCTCTCAATCCCACCGTCTAGGCGCGAAACGGCATTCCCAAATGCCGCAACAGAGCCCGGGCTTGATTGTCATCACGCGCCGTGGTCACGATGGTGACGTTCATGCCCTTCAACTTGTCCACCCTGGCGTAATCGATTTCGGGAAAAATTAACTGATCGTGCAAGCCAATGGTGTAGTTGCCCCGTCCGTCGAAGGATTTGGTAGAGACGCCACGAAAGTCCCGCACTCGGGGCAGAACAATGTTCACCAGACGATCAAAGAACTCATACATGCGATCCCCACGCAGGGTGACCATGGCGCCAATCGGCATGCCCGCGCGCACCTTGAAGGCGGCGATCGATTTTTTCGCCCGCGTGATCACCGGCTTTTGTCCAGTGATCTGGGCCAATTCTCCAACCGCCGGATCGAGAACTTTGGCGTTCTGCGTGGCCTCGCCCACTCCCATATTGACCACAATCTTTTCTAGATGCGGCACGGCCATGGGATTATTGAGCTCAAATTCCTTCATCAGGGCGGGGGCCACTTCTTGCCGAAAACGCTGCTTCAGACGGGGTGGCTCCTTGGCACTGTGCCGCGCCGCCTCGGGCGGTCGCTGCTCCTCCTGGGGAGCACCCTTTTTCTCTTTTCTGTCCTTTGCCATTGTGATTCCTGTCACCCCGGAACGACTTAACTTGTCCCGATTACTTATGCCGATTACTTATCCAGGGTAGTGCCGCATTTCTTGCAAATTCGAACCTTTCGATCGCCGCGCACCTCATGGCCAATGCGCACGGGCCCACAGGTCGCACATACCAGTTGCACTTTGGCAATCGAAATCGGGCTCTCCTGCTCGGCAATGCCACCTTTGGACTTCTGGCTGGGCCGCAGGTGCTTGTTGACCAGCATCATGTGCTCGACCAAAATCCTGCCCGTATCGGGAAATACCCGCAGAACGCGCCCTTGTTTCCCCTTGTCGCGTCCACTCAAAACCTTCACCGTGTCATTGCGCCGAATATCAACACGCTTATGCGAGGTTACTGTAGCCATTGCCATAACCATCTCCACGCCGGTCTAGAGATCGAATTCGAGGCTCGACCTTTAGAGGACCTCAGGTGCCAACGAAACGATCTTCAGAAACTTCTTCTCCCGCAGCTCTCTGGCCACCGGTCCAAATACGCGGGTACCGACCGGCTCACCCGCCTCATTGATCAAAACTGCGGCATTCTGGTCAAAACGAATGTAGGTGCCGTCGCGGCGGCGATGCTCCTTGCGCGTGCGCACGATGACCGCTTTCACCACTTTGCCCTTTTGCACCTGGCCGTCGGGGGCCGCCTCTTTCACGCTGGCTGTCACCACGTCCCCGAGCCCCGCGCGCAAACCGGTTGCGCCGCCGAGCGGCAGAATCATCTGCAGCTTGCGCGCCCCACTGTTGTCGGCGACCTCGAGCATGCTCCGCATCATTACCGTCATACTTTTTCACCTAACCGAGAACAGTCCTCATAGTCTCAGGATGGCCGGGCATCGGTCCCGCCGCCACCCTACTTTTGCTCGTTTGGCACTTCCGGTACCAAGGCGGTCTTGCGAACAATCTCCTTCAGTCGCCAGCGCTTCTGCTTCGACAGCGGCCGCGTCTCTTCCAGGCGCACCACGTCTCCCACATGAGCTTCATTTTTTTCGTCGTGGGCATAAAACTTTTTCGCCTTAGAAATCACTCGCGAATATAAGGGGTGCGACTTACGGCGGACCACCTCTACCACAATGGTCTTCTGCATGCGACTGGAGACCACGTGCCCGATCAACTCTTTGCGCCTACCCGGAGCGTGTGCTTCCGCCATCACTGTTGTTCTCCTTTCGCGCGCTGCCGAGCAATGGTCTTCACCCGAGCGATGTCCTTGCGCAGGCCGCGGATCTTTTTCAGGCTTTCGGTCTGCCCCATGTTGAGCTGAAACTTTAGCTTAAAGAGCTGATCACTCATCTCCCGTTCCTGATGGCGCAACTCTTCGTCGGTTAAATTTCTGATCTTTTCCGCCTTCATCGTTCTCTCTCGTCTCTAATCGCCGGCATGACGACTGACAAAACTCGTTCGCAGCGGCAGTTTATGGGAGGCCAGTCGCATAGCCTCGGCTGCATCCCGGGGAGTCACGCCTTCCATCTCGAACAATATTTTTCCCGGCTTGACTACCGCCACCCAGTGGTCGGGTGCTCCCTTGCCCTTGCCCATGCGGGTCTCCGCCGGCTTTTTGGTCACCGGCTTATCGGGAA
>JAFAPG010000584.1 GCA_019247235.1 Acidobacteriota bacterium | reverse complement strand
CTGTATCGACATGGGAAGATCGAATTCCATCAGCGGAATGGTAATTTTGCCGGGTAGCTTAAATCTGACCTCGTGCATGGAAGTCTGGTTTTCAGTCGTCGAGATTTCCCAATCGAGATCCATATTTCCATGCATGCCCACATTCTTGTAATAGGCGTGCTGAATTGAGCCGTCGGCCATCAGAATGGACGAAATCTGTTCAAACTTCGTTAGATGCCCCTTCATGTGAATGCCCACGCTCATTCCCTTACCTTCACGATCGAGTTGGACGTCGATGTCCACCCCGGCCCCGGTCAGACTAGGCTTCGGAAAATACTTGCTGGAGGAAAACCCTGGCTGGCGCGTGAAATGGTAATGACATTTCCAAGTGTTGAAGTCAGTATCGGCGATCTCTACTTCACCTTCCATCTCGGTGTTCGTAAATGTCGCGTATGCGGTTGGCTGAATCATGTCCCACAATGTGTCAGGCAATCTTCCTAAGGCCCAAGGGTTTGACTCAGGTTTGACATCGCGCCGGGCCCCCAACTGGCCAAAAAGCTCATCCCAGTCGACGGGAACATTCCATTGAACGTTCGCGTTCTTCAACGCTTCTTTCAACGGCGCCGTCTCGGTGCCAACGACGAGTTTCTTGCCATCGACAGCCAAGGCATCCACCTTGCGCAAGTCAAGGCCTTCAAATAGGACGAACTTTCCGGGAACGAGCTTCTGACGCAGCTCAGGCGAGTCTTCAAAGATGAAGATGCTGTGATCCTCGCTCACACCGCGAAAAGTGCGAGCGACCGTTTGCATATCGACAACGTTGGTCTTATCGGAATACTCCACATGGAAGACAGTGCCGGGCCGGTCCTTCACTCGCAAACCCCAGGTCTTCCGCAGACCATTGCCGGCGGGCATTTTTGAACCGGCGGTGCCGGGAGCAGACACCCGATTCGACTCCGCTTCCTTTTTACTGCATCCCCCCAGAATTAGAAGAACTCCTCCGGCGCATAAAGCTGCCCAATACCGGACATGGCGAATTCGCTTTTGATAGTTCAATTTCCACCTCGGTCGCCTGGGTGCGCTTGCAGCCTGCAGCATGCGCCAGAAATACTTGAGAAAACATCAATGGTCAAATGAACTGCCACTTACTTAAGAAACTGTTTGGAATGTGAGGCTTGCGCGCAGAGCTGACTGGACAAACGTAGCGCCTGGTGGCGTACGTTTTCAGAACCGAAATGGATGCTTCCGGGCACAGTGTAGTCGGGAAACGTGTTTAGATCGCCTGGAGCGATCTGTGGTGAAGGGGTGCAGGCGAACCGGATAGACCCACGATCACCGCCTGCCGGTTCGTCTCACCCTCTTCATTTTGTTTGGAAAACAGCCGGCGCCTCCCAGGACGAAGCGCGAATGCCCAACCTTGTTCGTCCAGATCCGGGTCAAGCGCACGGATAACCGTAAAGTGCGAGAGAAGCCCTCCCCCGGCAATCTTCTAATGGCCGGTTCCGTCTAGGCCTCGGCCCGAGAGGCGATCTTCGAACGCGACCTGCAAGCTACTGGAGTGATTGTCTGGCGGAGGTTTCCGACCAGACCTGGTGTCCCTCAACATCGTTACGCCGTGGTATTCGGCCGTCTGCCTTCGATAGTCTTTACTTCTGCGGTGCCGTCCGACCAATGCATGAAACCCATTGATATACCTGCGGTTAAGCGCATTTGAGGCTGTTACTTTCCAATTAAACTGCTTGACGCACTTTTACCAATGGAGCAATATTCCTAAATCCAGAGTTGCTGGATTTTCCCCCCTTTCAACTCTGCGGATTCAATCAAGATCCGGCTGTCGGAGTAGCTTCCAGACCTTCGGTGGAGTGTCAAATGAGGACTCATCTCTGTGCACTTGGGGTTTATTTCCTCGGAGTGTTCCTTTCTGTTTTCGCAGCGGCGCAACAGGTCGCAACGCGGCCGCTGATTGCTCAGCCAATTGATGAAACCCAGCTCATTACTCTGCGAGGAAATACCCATCCCTTAGCGCAGCCACAATTTGATCTTGGAACCGCGCCGCCCGCCTTACTTTTGAATCGAATGTTGCTGGTGCTCAAGCGCAGTCCGCAACAGGAGTATGCCTTGCGCAAACTGCTGGACGATCAGCAGGATAAAGCATCGCCGAGCTATCACAAGTGGCTCACGCCCGATCGATTCGGCACCGCGTTCGGTGCTGCAGACCAGGATGTGCAAACGGTCACGAATTGGCTGCAATCGCACGGATTGCAAGTGAACCGCGTCTCACGCGGGAAAACTATCATTGAGTTTTCCGGTGCTGAGTCGCAAGTGGAAGCCGCCTTTAACACGCAAATCCATCAATATCTCGTGAACGGCGAATACCACTGGGCCAACGCCAGCGATCCAAGCATTCCCGCTGCGCTCGTGCCCGCTGTGGCAGGAGTGCGCTCGTTGAACAATTTTTCTGTGCAGCACTTCAGCCACGTGGCAGGCGTGTTTTCGCGAAACGAGTCAAATGGTCAGATCACGCCCATGCAACCCCAGATGACCTTGGGCGGTCAATGTGGCGTTCAGCAGAGTTGCTACGGAGTAGGACCTTATGACTTCGCCACAATCTACGACATTCTTAATTCATGGAACGCCGCCAGTCCTATAGACGGAACTGGACAGACCATTGCCATTGTCGGGGAAAGCGACATCAACCCCCAAGATGTCGCCGATTTTCGTAACTATTTCGGGCTGCCTGCTTACGGCCAGCCAGGTGGACCGGCGCTCAACATTATCCATAACGGCCCAGCACCCGGAATACTTACCGACGGCGAAGAAACCGAATCCGATCTCGATGTGGAATGGTCAGGCGCAGTGGCAAAAGGTGCCAGCATCGATTTTGTCGTCGCACAGACCACCGAAACAACGCAGGGCATCGACCTTTCTGCGCTGTACATCATCGATAACAATCTCGCGCCGGTGATGAGCGAAAGCTATGGCGCTTGTGAGATGCAGGTCGGCACTTCGGGCAATCAGTTCTTCAGCACTTTGTGGGAGCAGGCGGCAGCGCAGGGCATTACCGTCATGCTTTCCGCCGGCGATGGCAGCTCGGCTGGATGCGACAACTTCGGTGTAGGTGGCCCTGCAACTCTGGGATTAGCAGTCAGCGGCTTCGCATCCACGCCCTTTAATGTTGCGGTGGGCGGCACTGACTTTTACGACCTCACGAATGCTGCAACATACTGGAATCCAACAAACGCCACAACTACTCACGCCTCTGCCAAGAGCTACATCCCCGAGACGACCTGGGACAATACATGTACGAATCCTGTATTTGGTACGTTGCTTGGTTTCAGCAACAATGCTGAGGCGAATTGCAATAACTTCCAGTTGATTAACGCGGGCTTTGTGAATATTGTCGGCGGCTCAGGCGGACGAAGCAGTTGCATCAGTTCCGATGGAGTGAACCCCAGCAGTTGCTCAGGCGGCTACGCCAAACCCTCCTGGCAGAATGCACCCGGTGTTCCGGGCGACAACGTGCGCGACGTGCCGGACGTTTCGCTGTATGCCGCGTCAGGCTCGCCATCGGGCAGCTTTTACATTGTGTGCGAGGCCGATGCCGTTCATGGGGCTCCATCCTGTGTTCCCAATAACAACTCCACACACTTTATTGGAGTAGGCGGGACATCAGCTTCCTCTCCCGCATTTGCGGGAATCATGGCGTTGGTAAACCAAAAGATGCAGACGCCCCAAGGCCAAGGCAACGCGAATTTTGTGTTGTATAAGTTGGCCCAACAGCACCCCACCGTTTTTCATGATGTGACCACCGGAACGATTGAAGTTCCATGCCAGAGCGGCTCGCCCAATTGCACGGTCAGCAACCCCGGCGATCAATATGGAATTCTCAACGGATACAACACCGCAACTGGATACGATCTTGCAACCGGGATCGGGTCGGTAGATGTAGGACAACTGTTGCAAGACTGGTCCCTCGCGAGCTTTCGTCCATCTTTGACCAGCCTGACGCTGAGTCCGACGACAGGTATTACCCACGGACAATCGGTGAACGTGACGGCGACCGTTACGCCCAGTACCGGAGCCGGAACTCCAACCGGAGATGTCTCGCTCCTAACCAGCACCGGAGTGCCTGTCGATGGATTTAGGCTGGCCAACGGGCAGATTTCCGGCAGCACGAAACTCCTTCCCGGCGGGACATACACAGTTACGGCTCACTACGCGGGCGACTCAGTTTTCGGCGGCAGCGACTCGCCAATAGTGAACATGACCGTGGGTAAAGAGAACAGTTCATCCAAGATCGAACTGGTGACATTCGATTGGCAGGGTCACCTGATCAGCCCGAACTCCGCCACAGCGGTGTATGGGTCTCCGTACCTCTTGCGTGCTGATGTTCTCAATAGTGCTGGCAGTGATTGTCTAGCAAATAATGGCTTACCTCAGTTTGGCTGCCCTACTGGAAGCTTAATTTTTACCGACAATGGAAATCCTCTCACCGGTACGTTTGCGCTAAATAGCCTGGGATATACAGAAGATAAGTCGGTCCAGCTGCCAGGCGGCAACAACTCTGTTGTGGCGCAATACTTGGGGGATAGCAGCTACAATGTGAGCTCGACGGCTACTACGCTAAGCATTATGCCTGCGGCTACCATCACTACTGGCAATTTCTATAACAGTGCGGTTGGCCAGATTTATCAGCCGTACGCCAGCGTTCAAGCTCAGAGTTTGGGAGTCGTTCCTGCAGGAACTGTCACATTTTACTCGAACGGAAATCCTATTCCCGGAACTGTGACCTACGCTTGGCTGACGATTCCTGGCTCTCCTGGTCTTCCGCCAACTGTTACGCTGTCCGCGTCCTTGACCAGTTCAAGTTCGCCATTCCCAGCACCCGGGAACTACACGCTGACCGCCAGATACAGCGGAGACGGGAACTACCAGGCCTCGACATCCTCTGGCACGACCCTGAATATCA
>JAFAPG010000450.1 GCA_019247235.1 Acidobacteriota bacterium | reverse complement strand
CTGTGGCCGACAACGGCCTCGAGATCTCTGAACTTCACTGGCGGAGCCTGGTTCAACTTTGAATACTGCTCCAGGCGTTCAAATTCCTTGGATTGCAGCTGGGTGCCCATGGGTCCAACTCCGAGACGCTCCAACCCGCCGCCATTGAAGCGGTCTGCCTTTGAAGCCATGCCCATTTCTTCATACATCGTCAGCCCCGCGTTTGGCACCATTAGCAGGGCGTCCTTCTCGCTGCGATCCATGGTCATGTGATACTCGCCGCACATGCAGGGATCGACAAACTCAATAATGACCTCCTGTCCGATTCCCTCAATGTAGCGATAACGCCAGTCTTCAAAGGGATAGGTCGAGGTCTCCCCGCCACCTTCCTCCATCGGGCGCTGGTAGGAGCCGCCGCTGGGATGGGATTCGGTCTCATCCGGTGGCCCATAAATAATGTAGATTCGCCCCCGATCGGTCTTCCATCCTGGGACACCAGCAGCATAGTGCTCATTAGCAAATTCAATACGCCGATAGTGCTCGTCCTTAAACTCGTTATCCTCGCTGTCGGGATTGGGATTGCGGCGGTCCCAAAAAGCTTCGATGAACTTATCGCGCTCTTCATCGTTTGAAAGCTGCATGAATGTCTTGCGCTCATCGTCGGTAATGATCCAGCGCACGTCTTCATCCAGCCATTTGCGGTGTTCGCGGCTCAGTTCGCGCCGCAGAGACTTGGCGTTCTCCTTTCGCCGTTTTTCATTGATGGGACGCTTCAATGGATCGCCGCCCTGTGTCTGGTCCTGCGACTCGGTTTTCGACTGATCCGCAGCAGTTGTCATGGGGTGGGGATCATCGGACGCCATCGCCAGGGATCCAAACCCCAGCAACACCCACGGGACCAGTGCCAAGACAATGCGACGCAACAGGGCGGAACGGGACATAGGGGACGAGAACTCCTTGAAACACACTGCGAGCGTGAACATTTTATGTCTTTAAACAGGGGAATACAAGGTACGCCGCCTGACTTGACATCGCCTTCTACTCTCTAAATGCCGAGATTCTCGAGAATTGCGGCGGGTTGTATACAATTTGTAAAACCTTTCAAGAAGGGCAATCCGGAGGAGTTCACAAGCTGCCAACCGCGCCAGCATCTAACCCATAACGAGCCCACGACGAGGCGTTTATAATCGCCAGAGTCGAAGCTTCGAGGCCAGCCAGTGGAACTTTTGCCTACCACTGGTCGTATCCTGATGTATGTTCGAGGCACACCGGGCTGGGCATTGAAGCCTTGGGCGCATTACCAATATCCTACTGGCGCGTCCAAACCGAGAACGGATCAGCAGATTCCGTTGTCCCAGAAGAAGCAGGAGAACAGCATGGCCACCGCAGAAGTGATCAACCTCTCGAAACCCCAGCTATCACGGCCCCCGGATTCCTGCATAATCTACACTGCAGATCTCTGGAAAACCTACGACATGGGGTCCGAACAGCAGGTGCATGCGCTTCGTGGTGTCAACCTGCAGATTCGCCGCAACGAGTACGTCGCCATTATGGGGCCTTCGGGCTCGGGAAAATCCACTCTGATGAACCTGATCGGCTGTCTAGACAGTCCGAGTAGCGGCCAGTATTGGCTCAACGGGCAGCTGGTCAGCGAACTTGACGATGACGAACTCGCCCGTATTCGCAACAAAGAAATCGGCTTTGTCTTTCAAACTTTCAATTTGCTGGCTCGTGCCACCTCCCTGCACAACGTTGAGCTTCCCTTGATTTACGCCGGCATCCCTGCCGAGGAGCGAGCAGAACGGGCCAAGGCATCGCTCGCCGCCGTGGGCATGGAGAACCGCATGAGCCATCGCCCGAACGAACTCTCCGGAGGTCAGCGGCAGCGTGTAGCCATTGCTCGCGCCCTGGTGAACCGGCCTTCGATTATTCTGGCCGACGAGCCCACGGGAAATCTCGACTCACAGACTGGCAGCGAGATCATGGCTTTGTTTGATCGGCTGCATTCTGAAGGCAATACCATCGTGCTCGTCACCCACGAGCACGATATAGCCGAATATGCACACCGTGTGATTCATATCAAAGACGGCGTGGTTGAGCGCGACGAAGTGAAGCGCTAGAGGACGCCGCAGCAGGATGGCCCGGGGCATCGCCCAAGTTAAATCGGTTGCCGGCGCAGCTTTCAGTTCGAGCTACTAATTCGAGCTACTAAGAGGACCGGCCGCAGGAATGACAGCTGGCTTGGCGGCGAAGAAAGCATGATCGTAGAGATTACGGTACATGTGGCCGGCAATCTCGGCGGCTTTGGGTCCAAAGGTCGGCCGCCCTCCTTCAAGGAACACCACGATGACAACCCTTCCATAGCTGGTATTGGCATAGCTTGCGAACCAGCCAAACCGTGTACCGGCGTGGGAGCAGGTACCGGTCTTGCCAAGCACCTCTTCCTGATCGAAATTTACCCGCAAACTGCGCGCCGTGCCATAATGCACGGCACCTGCCATGCCGTCGGAAATTTCCGGCATTAACCCGGCGATATCCAGATGACGCTTGACCATCGGCTGAAAGCTCGCGACCTCAAGCGGCGTCAACGGGTGCTGCAAATAATACAAAGTGCCTCCGTTGGCCATTGCCGCCACCAGGGCTCCCAGTTGCAGCGGGGTCATCGATATACCCTCGCCGAAGGAGCACATTTTGCCAACTCCGCCCAAACGAGAGGAGATCTCCTCTTCTGGGTAAACTCCCGGTGTCTCGCCACTAATGTGGTATCCGGCAAGCTCGCCGAGACCGTACAGGTGCGCGTAATGGGCGACTTTTTCAAACCCGAGCTGCCGACCGACAGCCTCAAAGTACGCGTTATTTGAGTGCGCCAGGGCCAGAGTCAAATTCATCTGGCTGCGACCGCCCAGACGAACTTCGGTCTCCTTGGTGATGATGCCTTCGGTTAAGGCGGCTAAGGCCACCGATAGCTTGATGGTCGAGCAAGGTTGAGCGCCGCTTGATAGCGCCAGCTTCTGATTGACCATGGCCAGGATGCGTCCACTGGTCGGTTCAATGGCCAATACCGTGCCATTCATATTCCCTAGCGCGTCAATCGCTGCCTGTCGTACCACCGCCTCTTCGCCTGCCGTGTTATCACCCTCGGTCACGTCGCTCGAGTACGAACTCGTATAGAAGCGCTCGTAATAGTGGCGCCGCTTGAGCGATGCAATCGTACGCGAGCGCACCACCCGGGTGCGGGCGAGATGACGCATATGGCGGCGAGCGCGTTGATTCTCAGTTACGCTGCGGGATTTCCCGCGGGTCGAGCTCAGCGGATGCGTGCCGATAGTAGCCGCCCAGCCAAGCTGCCCGAGCCAAATGGTAGAAGTTATGAGAACAAAAAGCTGAGCGGTTTTTCCTGCCTGAGCGTTCACTTCTCCCCGTCCCTAGACCCGAAATCTACACCTACTTAGAATGCAAGAACTCTGCCAGCGATGCTATCTTCAGCAAAATTCCTGCATGGGGTTGATCTTACGAAACTTAGCGCAAGTAGCGCAATCAGAAATCGATTTCTTGAGGCGCGAGCGTTGACTGCCGTAAGTGCGAGAAATTGCAGC
>JAFAPG010000448.1 GCA_019247235.1 Acidobacteriota bacterium | reverse complement strand
GCTGGAGCGCAGCTATCTGGTGTCCACCTCGGAGGTGCACGCCGCTAGCAGTGAAAACTTGCAGACCATCCACGTATTGAAAGACATCACCGACCGACGCGAGGCCGAACGCCGCTATCGCGAGCTCTTCGACAATATTCAAGAAGGCCTGTTTTTCTGCAGTCCCGAGGGTCGGTTTGTGGAAGTGAACGAGGCCTTGGTTCGCATGCTGGGACATGAAAGTCGCGAGGAATTACTGCAGTGTGATCCGCGCCAGGCAGTATTCTCCTCGCCTGAGCGCCACCGCGAGTTGTTTGCCCTGTTAGAGCGTCAGGGCACGCTGCGCAATCATGAAGAGGTGCTGCGGCGCAAGAACGGCAGCCCGGTCCACGTACTCATCAACGCATTCGCCGTCGGCGATAACCAGGGCCGGGCAGTGCAGTATCGCGGTCTGATGCTCGATATCAGCGGCCTGAAAGCCTATCAGCTAGAGCTGCAACGGGAGCGAGATTTCTCGGGAAAGATTATCAACAATACCCAGAGTCTGATTCTGGTGGCGGATACGGCCGGGCTGATCAGCTACGCCAACCGGCGTTGGCAGGTGATGGGTTACCAACAACATTCGATCTTAGGCCAGCCCCTGCGCAACTTGGTGGCTCCCGCCCGCCGCGCGACCATTGACGAGGCCTATTCCACGGTGCTCTTCGGACAGCAGGTCGACAATCTGGAGCTGCAAATTTTACGCGAGGACGGCCGCGTCGGTCAGTTCTCGGTAAACCTCAGTCCCATGCGTGATGAACAGGGCAATGTCTCTAGCATCGTGGTGGTGATGAGCGATGTGACCGACGCGGCGTCACTGCAGGCGAAGCTGATGCACGCCGAGAAGATGGCCGCGGTTGGGCAGCTGGTCTCGGGCGTGGCCCACGAGGTAAACAATCCCTTGACCGCAATCCTGGGGTTCGCCGATTTGCTGCTAGAAAATGGGGACATTCCCGACAGCGCACGCAAAGACCTGCGCGTCATCTTGCAGGAAGCGCAGCGAACCAAGCAGATCGTACAGAATCTGCTTAGCTTTGCCCGACAAATGCCGCCGCAATGGAAACCGGTTCACCTGAATACCATCCTCAAGCGCACCATTCAGCTGCGAGCTTACGACTTCCACAGCCGCGGCGTGGGCGTAAGCGAACGCTACGATGACGATTTGCCTCTGGTCATGGGCGATTCGCAGCAGTTGCAGCAAGTATTTTTGAATATTCTCAACAATGCCTATGACGCCGTGCGTGAGGCTGTTCCCGGACCACGTATCGACATCTCCACCTCGCGGAAGGAGGGCTTTGTCGAGGTTTCCTTCCGCGACAATGGCCACGGGATCAGCCAGCCAGATCGTATCTTTGATCCCTTTTTCACAACCAAGCAGGTGGGGGAGGGAACTGGGCTCGGTCTCAGCATTTGTTATGGAATCGTCAAAGAACATGGCGGAGAGATCTTGTGTGCCAATAACCCCGGGCAGCCGGGAGCCACATTTACCGTACGCTTTCCCGCGGTAAATGAGCTGGCATCGCTCTCCGCCATTGCCGGAGCGGCAAAACCATGAGCAGCCCGGCCGTCAATCAGGAGAACCTTCCCGTATTGCTCATTGAGGACGAGCCGGCGGTGATGAGCTATGTGAAGACCGTGCTCGAACGCGGGGGGTATGCGGTTGTATGCAGCGAATCGGGAGCTGAGGGCCTGCGCCAACTGCAGAAGAGAGACTTTCTCGGCGTGGTCTCGGATATGCGCACCCCCGGCGGCGTTAACGGGGCGGATGTTCACGAGTGGATCACCCAGCACCGTCCGCAACTGGCAACCAGACTTGTCTTCATCACTGGCGATATCGCCAACGAGGACACGGCCGCAACCTTGCGGCGAACTGGTGTGCCCTGCGTAGAGAAGCCCTTTCGGGTGCAGCAATTCATTGCCGTCATTGAACAGACCATGGGGAAACCGTTGTGAGTGAAGCTTTGGGAATTCGTTTTTTGGTGGTGGATGACGAAGAAACCATCCGCCGCTTGTGCATGACCGTGGCGGAAGGCATGGGTTTCAGCACCATGCAGGCCAGCAATGGCGAAGAGGCGCTGTCGCTGCTTGAGACCCAGCCGGCTGATATCGTGCTCACCGATTTGGTCATGCCACGAATGTCGGGTTTGGAATTTCTCGAACGGGCAAAGAAAATCTTGCCTCGAGTTGAGGTGGCAGTCATGACCGGCCATGGGTCAATTGAGACCGCGGTGCAGGCCATGAAGTTGGGGGCCTACGATTACATTGCTAAGCCCTTTGCTCCGCTTGAGGAGCTGCGACTGTTCTTGCGCCGCATGGCAGAGAAGATCGAACTGGTAGAGGAAAATCACTTTCTGCGCGAACGCATGGACGCGGAAATTCGTCTGCACGGCATTGTCGGCGCTACCCCCAAGATCCAAGACGTGCTGCGCATGATCTCGCGCCTCAAAGACACCCGCACACCGGTGTTGATTGTCGGGGAGAGCGGCACGGGTAAAGAGTTAGTCGCCCGGGCTATTCACTTCCGCGGCAGCTACGCCGCCCGCCCCTTTGTCGCCGTCGATTGTGGGTCGCTAGTTCCTAGCCTTATTGAGAGCGAGCTTTTTGGCTACGAAAAAGGCGCCTTCACCGGCGCTCTACGTTCGAAATCCGGTCTATTCCAATCCGCCCATGGCGGTACGATCTTCCTCGATGAGATTGGAGAGCTGCCCCTCGAGATGCAGGCCAAGCTGCTGCGGGTCCTGCAAGAGAAGGAGGTTCGCCCGGTTGGCAGCAATGAGCGTTTCAAAGTGGATGTGCGGGTCATCGCCGCTACGAATCGCGATCTGGAAGTCGAGTATCGCGCCGGACGTTTCCGCAAGGACCTCTATTTCCGCCTCGACGTGGTCACCATTCGCCTACCTGCCCTGCGCGAGCGCCGCTCCGATATTCCCATGTTGGTTCATTGGTTCCTCGACCGCCATGGCAAAGGTGCCTTCGTGCAGGTCACCAGTGCGGCCATGAAATGCCTGCTCGAGTATGAGTGGCCGGGCAATGTCCGCGAACTGGAGAATGCCATGGAACGTGCCATTGCTCTCGGCGACAGCCACGTTATCGATGTTAGCGATCTGCCCCCCAGTATCGCCTCCCTGCCACCTTCGGTCACACTCACCCCTCCCGTGAATTCTGCAATGGCAGTTTCTTCAACCGATCTTGAAGACATCGAACGTGCCACCATTGAACGCGTCTTCGAGCAAGTGAATGGCGATAAAGTCATGGCCCGCAAAATGCTCGGTATTAGCCGCGCCACCCTCTACCGCAAGCTGAAACGCTATAACATTGGCTCCCGAACGCCGGTTTCCGCGAGCACTCAACGGCTTCAGTAAGCCTGAGACGGATCTCATTGTGAGACCCTGGTTCAATCCCGGCGGGCTTCTATTGAGACACGGGGACTCGTAAATTCAATCGATTAGAAGAACCTTTCTTTGGCCTCGACCGTGCACTCAAAACCCAAGATGCGAAGCAGGGCCGTGCGGCTAGAGGTGTAGCCATAGCGAATGAAGCCTTCAAATCCAACCCGAGAGGCAACGGCGGGCTCGAGTCACGGTCGTCTCTATCCGATTTATTCCG
>JAFAPG010000167.1 GCA_019247235.1 Acidobacteriota bacterium | reverse complement strand
ATGGCCCCAGCTCATGTGGCCCCATTCGTCGCCGAACGGATTGTATTGAAAGAACAGATGGTATTCGCCGTCGAAGTAGACCAGCCCGTTGGGATCATTCGTCCAGTTCCGCCGGGGAGAAAAGTGGTACTGGGGCCGGTACGGTTGATCGACATCGGCAGCGGTGCTATATGACCCCGTAGACGCGAATGTAAGCAGCAAGAGCAAAATGTTCATCAGCATAAACACTTCATTCTGCCTTGGATTCATTCAATTGACGGGTCGGTGAGATCTAGGTTCGGAAATAGCTTCCGGTAGAAGCCTCGATCGCGGGAAAGCAACCGTGAAGCTTGTGTTTGGGCGTGCGCACCGATCAGGAAGTCTGCCAAAATTCGTGTTCTCTGGCCGCCTTGTTTTCGATAAGCTCGCCAAACGCGACCTGCTGCAAAATGCGCAGCCCTGGTTAACGACTCAACTCGAATCTCATTCTCCTCCAAGAAAGTGTCACACTCCTTCTGCGTCGCGAAATGTATACAGAGTTCTGCATAGACGAGATCACATACGACCAGTGACCCTGCTGTAGCCGCCGCTTCTAATGCTTTGGCCGAAGCTTCGTAATGCTTCTCATTGGGCAAAAGAATGTCAAGGAAGATGTTGGTGTCGACGGCTGTGATCATCTGCCGCGGACGTCCTCAATAAATTTATCTGCTGAGGCATAGCCAAGCTCAACGAAGCTATTCTTACATTGCCCTTTCCATTTCTTGAGGCTGAGCTTCTTAGGCGCCTTTTTTAACAGGATGTTTCCGTGAGTAACCTGGAATTCCACCTCGGTTTCGGGTCCTAGGCCGAATTTCTCCCGGATCTCTTTGGGAATTGTTACTTGACCGCGTTCCCCGACTTTCATACTTTTGAGTATGCATCAGGGTTCATACCGGCGTCAAATATTGAAGCCCTCTGTATGTCGCCTCGAGATAGCACGCGAGTGGCTGCCTTCGCTCATTTTGCGAAACTAGCCCTGTGATAAAGCATGATGTCGACGTAGTGATAGTGGGTGCTGGAGCTTCCGGTCTAGCTGCCTTGCGAGAACTAGATCGAGCCGGCCGCAAGGTGCTCTGCTTCGAAGCACGAGACCACGTTGGAGGACGCGTCCTGACCGTTCACGATCCGCTGTCTCCAGTTTCGATTGAACTCGGGGCCGAGTTCATCCACGGCCGGCCTCCCGAGATCTGGGACATCGTCAGGTCAGGGCGCCTCACTGCGTACGATTGCGCCGACAAGGGCGTTCATTTGAAAGATGGTAAGCCGAAGAGCCGTCGTGACGCCTGGCAAGAAGTCGACCAGGTAATGAGCGAGATGCAGGAGGCTGCAAGTGAAGGCAAAGATCAGACCTTTGCCGAATTCCTTATGGGATCGCGAGGGTCAGACGACGCGAAGCGCCTCGCAACGTCTTATGTTGAGGGCTTCAATGCCGCGCGGCAGGAGGAAATCGGCATTGCCTCGCTTGCCGAAGATGCGCGGGCGGCCGATGAAATCGATGGAGATCGTTCCTTTCGAATTCTGAGCGGGTACGATGCCATAGTGCTACACCTGTTGAACGCCGCGGATGTCTTGGCGACGAAATTGCACCTCAATTGCGTGGTCGAACGAATCCAATGGGAGCGCGGCTCGGCAACAATTCATGTCCGCTCATCGCTTACAGGCGCACTCGAAACCGTTCGAGCCCACTGTGTCCTCATCACGGTTCCGCTTGGGGTCTTGCAGATCCCGCCTGATACGCCCGATTCCATCCGCTTCGATCCCGAACCAGCCGAAGTTCTGGATGCGACCCGAGCACTCCGATTTGGACAGGTCTTTCGGCTGGTGTTACGGTTTCGCGAGGCGTTCTGGGAAAACAATCGCGACATCTCTGATGCCGGGTTCCTGTTCTCAGATGAGCAACTGTTTCCGACCTGGTGGACCACGCTGCCGGTCCGCGCACCCGTGCTCACCGCATGGAGCGCTGGGCCGCATGCGGACGAGCTATTGGGCCAAAATCAGGCGGCGGTTATCTCAGCAGCGATTGCTACGCTTGCTCGCATCACCGGCTCAAGGACAGAGCATCTCAATGC
>JAFAPG010000163.1 GCA_019247235.1 Acidobacteriota bacterium | reverse complement strand
CGGAACCCAGCGTTCCGATTGATGATGTCGAGGAGGTCTCAAACTACGTCGCCGCGATGCAACATGGGCTTCGTCGGATCGCGGGCGGCTTTCCGCTCTCTCTCCGACTCATTCGCGAAATTCACGCTATCCTGTTGCGCGGCGGACGCGGGGCCAACAGGACTCCCGGCGAATTCCGGCGGTCGCAAAACTGGGTCGGCGGAACGCGTCCCGGCAATGCTGCGTTTGTTCCGCCTCCGCCAGAGCGGTTGCTGGAATGTCTCGACAGCCTTGAGCGTTTTCTCCACGACGAAGAACACAAGTTGCCCATTCTGGTCGAGGCCGGATTGGTTCACGTGCAGTTTGAGACCATTCACCCTTTCTTGGATGGCAATGGCCGACTCGGCCGTCTGTTGATCACACTCTCGCTTTGCTCCAAGGACGCGTTGCGAGAGCCCCTTTTGTACCTCAGCCTGTACTTCAAAATGAATCGCGACCGGTACTACGATCTGCTTCAGCGCGTACGAACGGAGGGTGCCTGGGAAGAGTGGCTGGCTTTTTTTCTCGAAGGGGCGGAGATCACGGCGCGCTCCGCCGCTGATGCTGCAAAACAGATTCTGACCCTCTTTGCAAAAGATCGAGACCGTATTCAGACAATCGGACGCGCAGCGTCTTCTGCACTGCGTGTTCATGAGTACATGCAGAAGAGACCTCTGGCAGGTATCGGCACTCTCTCCGACGAGCTTAAGCTATCCATCCCCACGGTGACGGTTGCCCTGGATCACCTAGTTCGCCTCGGCATAGCCAAGGAGGTCACGGGAAAGCGCCGAGCCCGTGTCTTCGGATATTCACGTTATCTGAAGATCCTGAGTGAAGGGACAGAACCCATCCGGCAGTAGCATGCAGTTTTCGTTCGGTTGATTGTTCAAGGTTTGGAATGTCAGATAAGGTCATTTCGCGAAGGACCAATACGGGCCTTCTACTAGCCCTCACCGCCGCGCCCCGAAGTGGACGGACATCCCCTTCGAGGCTTGAGCTTCTGGGAGCAAGCACCTCCCACGGGGCCTTGTGAAGATCGTTCAACTGACGAGAAAAATCAAGCGCCGCGTATCCCGGCGGCGGGCAAAGAACGGAAACGGGTTCGACGTCCCCCAAAGCGAGCTTGTTTGCTCAAGGGATGCGAGCAGCGATTCCGCCCGGTGTACCCTGCACGCGCTATTGCAGCGCGGAGTGCCGAGAACAAGCGCGTGGTTGGCGAGAGTGGAAGGCACGACGGCACTATCGCCAATCCGATGCAGGCAAACAAAAACGGCGAACGCAGAGCCGGCGTTACCGGCTGCGCTGCCAGCGAGCTAGAGCCGCCCACCAGGGCCCTGGTAACACACGCGAGGGTCATCGCAAGAAAAACAATTAGCCACTGCTGTGATCGGCCTGGCTGCTATGAGGAATTTCAGCCGAGCCGACGCTCCCCACTGCAGCGCTTTTGTGCGCACGCTTGT
Source organism: Acidobacteriota bacterium (assembly GCA_019247235.1). Classification (GTDB taxonomy): domain Bacteria; phylum Acidobacteriota; class Terriglobia; order Terriglobales; family Acidobacteriaceae; genus Gp1-AA145. Next base: position 2,340 of record JAFAPG010000163.1, on the reverse strand, counting down.
TGGCGAGCTGTGGAGCGGGTTCTGGAGCGAGAACGGCGGTGGCGGGAACGAACACAAGAGCTGCGAGGGAGATCTCGGGAAGCGGTGGCAGCCCGCCGCTACCCGCGATAGGTCGGGCTGAGATAGTCCTGAGATATTGCACTCCTCAGGCTGCCTGCATAAATTCGGCCGATACGGTACCCTGCACACGCGATGGCCATGTTCGCGGCTTGGAGTGCAGCATTGTAGGCAGTTGCGAAACTCCGGTCCGCCGAAAGACCAGGAAGGTGCGCGTCTGCGAGGTCGCGAGCGATCAGGCTCGCATATTGTCCAGTTCCTTCTTGGATGTTTTGTGTTTCTGGGCATCTTTATCTACCAACAATTTCGTCCAAGTCACTCTGACCTCCTCTCACAAACTGCTTCCGTCCCCGCAAGATCGCGGTAAGGAAATGATCGCGCGATCTTACTTTCTTCCGAAACTCGCTGGGAGAATATACCGTGGCATTCACTTCCCTCCCAAGGCGTTGTTCCGCCTTGCGCAATGCTGGAGACAGGTCTGCGAGACCCGCTTTGCCTACAACCATCAAATCCACGTCACTCGTTGCATGTTCACGGTTTCGCGCCACGGAGCCGAAGACAAAGGCACATAGGATCTTATCGCCGAACGGCTCAAGAATCTGCCGCACAATCGGAACCAATCCTGTGGTCTTCTCGAAAAGTTGCTGCAGCTCCAGGAATACCGGCGAGCTAGTTCGGCTTTGAAGTAGGCTCGGGTTCCCTCACGGCGGTGCGCCAATATTCCTCGGCGAGTTCCGACAAATACCACCACTTCTCTGGCTGCGTGAGCGTAGCCGCGAGCACACCTTGCCGCACCTGTGGGAACAACGCGGTCAGCACGGACGAGTTACGCATATTGCGTACACTATTACGCATATTGCGTAAGGTGTCAATTGCGTACCGGCTGGGATTGAGTAATCTAAAGTGACAGTTCAGATTTCTCTTACCCCCGAATGAACGTCGGACACGAGCCGAACAGACTCGGACCCCGTTCGATCTCGTACGAGCGGCATTCGCCGCTCGCGGTTGGCTCTGCTCCGACCTAAGCCGAAGGCTTAGGGATGGTGTCTTTCTCTTCTCGTCATCCGCGTCGAGCGACGGTCTGAGGTTTCACGCCATTGCGATACCAGTGCCACAGAATCCCGTAGAGATTGCTCAGGTCAGTCACGAGCTTCGCCAATTCCCGCGTATTTGTCTGCCCGACGAAAGCACTGATGTCCATCCTTTGCTTGTGGGCGTACCGTTTGTCGCGAATCTGCTTGTAGCACTTCCCGTAGACTTTGCGGCGTTTCTCGACAAACGCATTAAGGGAAGCACGTGCTGTTCGATAAACTACTGTCCGGTCCTGTCCGAGAAAGTCACCACGGTGTAGTGCTCGATCTCGCGCAAGGTGAACTCGGCGACACTCCCGTGCAGGGAGAGGCCTGCGAGTGGAGGCTGGACTACATCTGGCGAAAGAACGTTCACCTTCCAGCGGCTCAGGTCTTCTACCAACCCACTCAGATCTAGCAGCACTTTCACATTCTCTGCTGGGGCCTGGTGATCGTAGTTCAGCAAGTGGAGGATCAAAGTCCGACCGTCAGGTTTCCGAGTCAACTGGCCGAGCACGTAGCCGCGCGGCTCCAGGTTGAGGCGAGGGCCTCCGGCCACGGCTTCGGCTCGTGCTGCAACGCCTGAATCTCCTTTTTCGGCCCTGACTATGACGCCTCCGCCGGCAGTGAACATATCCAACCGGGCCTTTTGCTCGGCGCTGAGCTTGCGCAGGCCAGCCGACATCACCAATACCCTGAACCGGTCCAGGGGAATTCCCTTGTCCAGGTGCGCGAGCACTTTGGTGTCGAAAAAGATGCTCTGCTTGAGGAATTCGTCAGCCAGCCCGTTCTGGGGCCCTGCGGACATCAAGGCGATCTGAGCCACCGGCACTACTTGGTGATACAGTTCCCGATGTTCGACCAGGAAATGGTTGTATTGAGCGATGGCCGTCCAGGCCTCCTGGGCTTCTGGCTCGCCCTTAATCAGCGCGCCGAGGAATCGGCCCTCGATATTGCGCGAGGTGGCCGCGCCGAACGTGTAGGCCTCGGCGATGGAAAGCTTCTGCTCGGCCGGGCTGGGGATGCAGCGCTCGCGACGCCCGCAGTGGTAAACGTCGTTTTCATATTTTAGGGGCTGCCAAAGCTGCTTCTCACCGTTCAAGAATTTAATCTTGCGCGCATTCCCCACTTGCCACTTTCCTTCCCAGACGCCTGGAGTATCGGTGCCGTCCTCTTCCCAGATCACCTCGTTGCTGTCATTCATGGCGAACCA
>JAFAPG010000156.1 GCA_019247235.1 Acidobacteriota bacterium | reverse complement strand
GCTTAGTGTGAGAATGTCGTCCGGGCAAATGGCTTCGAGAGCTGTCGTGCTGAACAGAAAGAGTTAGGTCCCGAAACCAAGTAAAGACCAATGCAGACGGAGCAACATATGCTGAAACTGACACGAAATTTAGAGATTGCTGCGACCCTTTGCGGCGCAATTCTTGCCGGCGGCGGTCTCGACCGCACTGTGGTGGCGATGCCGGCATGGAGAAAGCTGGGGTCCAGGGCTTGGGCGAAATACAGCCGGCATGCTGATCTGGGAAATGGACTGATTTTCTATCCCGCGGTCGCCTTGGGTGGCTTTGCATTTTCCCTGGCGGCTTTCATCACTTATCGCCATTCTCGAGGAGTTCTGCCCAAGGCTAGCACCCCGATCACTCTGTCCGTCACCCTTTCCGCTTTAGGGCTTCTCCTGACCAGGCAAGCAGCCCCCTTCATGTTAAGTCTGCGCCGGATCGGAGATGATCCAGCCGGAATAGAACGCGCCTTTGACGGCTTTGGGTTTTGGGGTGGGAAGCGCGTATTGGTTCAACTGGGGATGTTGATCACAAATTTGTGGGCATGTATGGCAATTTCCCAGGACCAAGCATCAACTGATCGAGTGCGGCCTGTGCTCCCAGGCCAAACAGGGTGACGCCAAAGCCGTAGTCGGAATGTCAAGCGACAATCGCGCCGACCCGCGCGCAAGATGTTTTGGTGTCGCCTTTTTGGCAGGTCTTCTGAACAATCGTCGCTTTTTTTTCGGAATGCGATAGAACTACTCGCGCAGAGCCCTTGCAAGCGACAAATACTGACGAAATCCCTAGGTTGGCGGGTCGAAACTCATCCGCAACAAAGAACTCGTCTCATTGTCTTTGCTGACGTTCGCGCAGCCCTTATGGCGTTGAGAAATTTGTGAAGAAATACTGCACGGGGAACCTGCAGTCCGAGCCGGGGACAGAGTTCACTATGACAACTCGAGGTATTTCCTGCTGGGACGATTCTCAAGCAAGTCACCCGGGCAGCCTTACGAGGAGGCGCTCTTGAAAAAAAGCATTCTCACGCCACTTGCTATGAAGGATTCCGCTACGACCATAATTTTTCGCGTCATGAGGTACGAACGAAGACGAGCCGCGCCGGTTGCAGGCAACAAAACTGCAAGGACGACGGCAATGCACAATGTGTGAATGCGGCGAGCCGCGCGCGAGGTAAGTTTCCTCCAAAGCCATGTCGTAACAGGGAACCAGTCGTAAAAACTCATAGCAGCCCAGGCTCAGTGTGGTAGCTTCCCCTGCGGCATACCGCTAACTAACGTAACCAGGCGAAAGAATATTCAACGGTAAAGAGGGAGACGCAAATTCTCGGTGTGCGCAGCAAGAACGGAGCTCGCAATTGAGAGGTCAGTTTGCAGGACTGGCCAATGCACTTCGCGGCTGGAACATTGAAGAGGATTCGTCCATTGCAGAGATGCTGGAATTGGGCGCAAGCCTTTGAGATCCTCGGAATTCGAGAGATTGGGGATTCTGAGCGCGACCTGCGGATCAAGTCTTGCCGTCACTTCAAAAATTTCTTGAATGCAGAATAGTCCCGGCGATAAAGCCCTTTTCAATGACCCTTGACACAAACCTGTTGCCCGTGTACTTTACACTGTAAAGTGACATGAACAATCTCGACAAGGCGCTTGGCGATATCAGCAGCATGCGTAGGCAGCTGGCGCGTTCGACACAGTTTCACGGCTATGGCCCCGCAACTCTTGCCAGCACGGGGGTTATGGCGATTCTAGCGGCATGCTTGCAAACCAGGTTGGTGCCCGATCCCGCCAATCACCCATCCGAGTATCTGGGGGTTTGGATCTGGACCGCCTTCCTCTCCGCTGCCTTAATTGGCGCGCAGATGCACACGCGTACCCGGAGAATTCATTCCGGCTTAGCCGACGAAATGATTCGCATGGCGGTCGGGCAGTTTCTGCCCTCCGCGGTTGCCGGTGCTCTGATCACGGTCGTCCTGCTGCGGTACGTCCCGCACACCTTGTGGATGATGCCAGGTCTGTGGCAGATCATTTTCAGCCTGGGAGTGTTTTCCTCCTGCCGTTTTCTGCCGAGACCGATGGTGGCCGCAGGCGCTTGGTATTTGTTCACTGGCCTGATGTGCATTTCTCTTGGCGACACGCGGTCCCTTGCTCCTTGGGCTATGGCCATGCCCTATGGGGTGGGACAATCGTTGGTGGCCGCGATCCTGTTTTTTTCGACGGAGGGCGGCGATGAAACGTAGCCATGGCGAAGGACGGTTTGCTTACGAAGGTCTTGATCGCGTGATTCACGAGCGCGCACGCCTTAGCGTACTGACTTCGCTGATTACCAACCCTAAAGGCCTGACCTTCAATGATCTCAAGCAGCTGTGCTCTCTTACAGACGGCAACTTAAGTCGCCATCTGCGCGTACTTGAGCAAGCCCACCTGGTTGAAATCGCAAAAGGGCACGAGCATAACCGGCCCCAAACGTTGTGCAGAATCACTAAGTCAGGCCGAACGCGCTATCTCGAGTATCTCTGCACGCTTGAGCAGGTGGTTCGTGATGCCGCAATCGCCACTGAGGACAAGAATGTGGCGGGGTTGATGGCCAAATTTGTGCCGTCGTCCAGTTAATTGGGAGACTTTTTTTTGGCTGCTAGCTTTACGTCGTAAAGTAACGAGGATGGTCTGTGAATACTCTTCTGTCCATGCAACCTGGCGTGCAGTCTCGGCTGCGATCGCTGGGTATGAAGTTATTTGTGGTGTGCGGTCTGGGGCTGCTGATGATGATTCCAGCGTTTTTTGTCGAAGATCTTATTCAAGATCGACATAAACGCGCCGAGCAGGTAGTTGGAGAGATAAGTGCCCATGTGGGTGGGCAACAGACTTTCCTTGGACCAACGTTGGCCATTCCATATCTGCGGCCCAACTCCGGCAATGAACTGGTGTCCCGTGGCGTCTACCTGGTATTTCCCACGCGAGCCGTGGCTGAGCTGAAAGTTAGCACCAAGGAGCGGGTCCGTTCGCTGTTCAAGGTGCCGGTTTTTGAGACCGACGCCAAATTCGACGCTGCATTTGATTTGACCTCCGTGCCATATGCCCTTCCACCAGGCGTCGAACTCGACTGGAGCCGCGCGGAAATTGTTGTCGGGGTCAGTGATGCTCGTGGTGCCCTCGCTGACGCCAAGCTAACGGTGGGATCGAAGAGCTCAACATTTGTTCCCGCAGCAGTTGCCCCCACTCTTTGTCTGGGTGGTGAACAGGCTGGGCCTAGGCTGGCGCTGCTCGGTTCCGCCCTTCAAGAAATTACGAAAGCCGGTACCCAATTCAGTGTTAGCTCCAACCTACGATTCTCCGGAGCTCAGAGACTTGCCGTGCTTGCCTATGGCAAGACAACACAAGTCAGGATGGAAGGCGATTGGCCTAGTCCCGGCTTCGATGGCGGGTTCTTACCTGTCACCAGAACCATTTCCCCCCACGGCTTCAGCGCCGATTGGTCGATTCCATTTATTGCTCGCGGCGTTCGTGCCGAAGGGCAAAGTGAAGCAATTACCGGTCTCGAAGGAACTGCTTTGGGCCTGACTTTCGTCGAAGTGGCAGACCCATATCAATCGGTTGACCGAGCACTTAAATATTTGCCGCTCTTTCTTGGATTGGTATTTCTCACGCACTTCGTACTTGAAGCGAGTTCTGAGAAACGAGTTCATCCTTCGCAATACGTTTTAATCGGTATGGCCCAGCTCATTTTTTATCTATTGCTATTGTCGCTCGCCGAAAGGGTAGGCTTTGACGTCGGCTTTTGTTGTGCCAGTATTGCCACGGTAACTCTGCTTGCGGCAAATGCTTCCTGGATATTCGCGAGCCGGCGGGAGGGCCTCACTGCTCTCATTACCTTCTCCTTGCTCTATGTCTTGATCTTCGTGCTGCTGCGACTCGAAGACAATGCCCTCTTGGCAGGAGCAATTGCGAGCTTTTTGGCCGTTGCCGCCGCTATGTACTTTACTCGAGGGCTGGACTGGGATAGCTCGTTGCCCGCCACCCTGGTAGCCAGACAAACAGCCTCGGCACCGAGATCCGCCGAATAGTCGATTTCAACTATGCAGAAGTCAATCTTCACAAGTGAATCGCTTGGCGCAGTACACGTGGCCATCATTATGGATGGCAATGGGCGCTGGGCTACAAAACGTGGACTGCCTCGTGTCGAAGGACATCGGGCTGGGGTGGCGACTGTGCGACGTATTGTCGAACACGCGCCCAGGGTGGGCATCAAGCGTCTCACGCTGTACGCATTTTCCTCGGATAATTGGCGGCGACCTCGAAAGGAGGTGGAAGCTCTTTTCTGGCTTTTGCGCGCCTATCTTCGTTTAGAAAGTCAGAGACTCAGACAACGCGGTGTTTGCTTGAAAGTCATTGGCCGTCGCGATCGACTGCCCCGGGTAGTGGTGCGCGAAATTGAGAAAGTAGAAACGCTAACCGCTCAAGGTGATTCTCTCCATTTGCGGGTTGCGATCGACTACTCTTCTCGTGACGCTATTACGCGCGCTCTAGCCAAGCTGACGAGTGGGTGTTCCCTGAGCGAACCACTGTCCATCGAACTGCTCCGCCATAGGATAAGCGATGAACTGACGGGACAGAGTGGCGAAGTTGATTTGCTCATTCGCACCGGAGGCGAGAAGCGGCTTTCAGATTTCCTGCTTTGGGAGTCGGCCTATGCAGAGCTTTTGTTTACCGATCGCATGTGGCCCGATTTTGACGCTAGCGATCTCGAGGCTGCGGTCGAAGAATTCAGGCGGCGGAGCCGGCGCTTCGGAGCGCTTCCGGTTCCTACGACCGCTTCTCTGGTCGCAACCAGGGAACGTGCTCAATGA
>JAFAPG010000132.1 GCA_019247235.1 Acidobacteriota bacterium | reverse complement strand
CGGTCATAGGCGAAGTCGCGGTGTACGATGGTCGAAAGGGCGTCGACCGGATCGCCGGCCACAAGAATATCAAGCTTGACCATCGGCGACTCCCAATACCCCGCCAGGTGGTAATCGAGCGAAGCGTATCCTCGGGAAACCGATTTAAGCCGGTCATAGAAATCAAGCACGATTTCATTTAACGGCAGCTCGTATTGCAACATCACCCGCGTCGAGCTTACATACTCGAAACTCTTCTGCCGCCCGCGTTTCTCTTCCACCAAGGCCAGAATACCCCCCACGTATTCTTCATTGGTAAGAATGGTCGCCAGAATCACCGGCTCTTCCACCTTTGCCACCTCACTAGTAGCCGGCCAACGCGATGGATTGTCCACCTCAATCTGCTCCCCATCGGTTTTTGCGATCTTATAACGCACACCGGGCGCGGTTGTGATCAGATCGAGCCCAAACTCCCGTTCAAGTCGCTCCTGGATAATCTCCATGTGAAGTAGGCCAAGAAAGCCGCAGCGAAATCCAAACCCGAGTGCGACCGAACTTTCTGGCTCGAAGAAAAAAGAAGAGTCATTTAAGCGAAGCTTTTCGAGTGCCTCGCGCAATTGCGTATGCTCGTGGGCATCGACCGTGTAGAGTCCGGCGAAGACCATGGGCTTGATATCTTCAAAGCCGGGCAACGGCTCAAGTGCCGGCAGCGCATCGAGGGTTATGGTATCGCCAATTTTCGTGTCGGCGACATTCTTAATATTGGCAATCAGGAACCCCACCTCGCCGGCGTGCAGCTGATCAACCTCAACTGGCTTCGGCGTCAGTACGCCCAGAGTCTCGACGTCAAAGATTCTTCCATTCGACCAAAGGCGAATCTTCTCCGCCTTGCTCAACGTACCCTCGAAGACTCGGGTCAGCACGATCACCCCGCGATAGGGATCAAACCAGGAATCAAAAATCAATGCCTGGAGACGCCGTTCGGGATCTCCTTTCGGAGCAGGAATGCGTTTGACCACCGCCTCAAGCACATCGGGTACTCCTTGCCCGGTCTTGGCACTGATGAGCAGAGCGTTACTTGCATCAAGACCTACGGCACCTTCAATCATTTCCTTGGTGCGAGGGACGTCCGCACTGGGGAGGTCAATCTTGTTAATGACGGGGATGATTTCAAGGCCATGATTGATGGCGAGATAAGAGTTTGCAAGCGTTTGCGCCTCGACTCCCTGCGAAGCATCGACCACCAGCAGAGCGCCCTCGCAGGACGCCAGAGAGCGAGATACTTCGTAAGAAAAATCCACGTGGCCGGGGGTGTCGATCAGATTCAGTTGATAGGTCGCGCCGTCTTGGGCTGTGTACATCATGCGCACAGCATGGGCCTTGATTGTGATACCGCGTTCCCGCTCGAGATCCATCGAGTCAAGCACTTGAGCCTGCATCTCGCGGGCCGTCAATGAGCCGGTGAGCTCAAGCAGACGATCGGCCAAGGTGGACTTGCCGTGGTCGATGTGCGCAATGATGGCGAAATTGCGGATAAAGCGGGAATCCATGATGAAGGGCGGTCCCTAAACTGATTCTAACAGGCAAGGATCGGCCTCCTGAGGTTACCGCTCTCACGCCGTTGGGATGGATTCGTGCCTGAGACCAGTTTCTAAGAGTCGGGGCCGATGGTAGGACAGGCGGCTTAAAGCCTCTAAAATGTTCGAACCTCATCGAAATTCCGCGCGATTGTCAGCGAGATTTCAAGTTTGCCAGTAGCTCTCCGGCAGGAAGATCGCTTGGCCTTGATATTCGGCTGCGTAATCGCTCTCATCCCCCGCATGGATTGCCGTTTGGTCCATTGCATCTAGGTGCTCACGCCCACCCACGTGGACGCGAGCCGCAGCAACAAATGGCGCGTGAGTGGCGAAGACACAAATGAGGCTTCAGTGCGGACAGGCAGAAAGGATCTCCCGGGAAAAAAATCCGGATCATGCCTGGCGTGAGCTGGCAATACTGAGAATAGGTCCAGGGCGGAGAATTGCACGGAGACCTCAGCGGCTCATATATAGTTGAAGCTTCCATCTATGAGAGCCGTTCTCGCCGGGGGCGGAACCGGTGGTCATGTAATCCCCGCGCTCGCGATTGCCCAGGAGCTGAAGCATCGATTCCATGCGGAGGTGCTGTTTATCGGCACGCCGCGCGGTCTCGAGGGACGACTAGTGCCGGCTGCCGGGTTTCCCATTCAGTTTGTTCAAGTAGGTGCGCTCAATCGAGTGAATCTGGCGACGCGACTGAAAACCGTCCTCGATTTGCCTCGCGCAATCTTGGCCGCCGGCCAGATGTTGTCCCAATTCGAGGCCGATGTGGTCATTGGTGTTGGAGGATATGCTTCGGGGCCAGCCATGATGGCAGCCATTCTCAAGCATGTCCCCAGGCTCGCCTTCGAACCGAACTTCGTGCCTGGGTTCGCCAACCGAGTAGTCGCCCACTTTGTCTCTGCCGCGGCCGTTCACTTTGATGAAACCGCCGAATATTTTCGTCATCCGGTGGTGACGGGAGTTCCCGTCCGCCCGGCATTTTTCCATCTGCCACGAAAGCCATATCACGCAGATTCGCCCACGCTCCTGGTATTTGGGGGAAGCCAAGGTGCCCGGGCCATCAATCAGGCGATGACGCGAGCCCTTCCCGAACTGGTCAGACGCGTACCTGCCCTGCGTGTCATTCATCAAACCGGAGAGCGTGACTATAATGAGGTTGAGGCTGCATACCGCCAGGCCTCGGTGCCTGCCGAAGTCGAGAAATTCATCGATGACATGCCGAGCTTTTTTGCCCGCGCTGACCTGGTTTTGTGCCGTTCCGGGGCAAGCACGGTGGCAGAAATTGCGGCCGCTGCCAAGCCTGCCATTTTTGTTCCATTCCCTCGTGCCGCTGATGATCATCAGCGGCGTAATGCGGAAGCCCTGGAGCGAGCGGGAGCTGCCGTGGTTCTTGAGGAGACAAGGCTTGACGAAGTTTGGCTGGTGGACACAATTTGTACCTTACTGGAAGAGCCTGGCAGACTTGAGCGCATGAGTCGGACGGCACGTTCCCTGGCACATCCCAATGCAGCCAAAGATATCGCCGAGCTCGCGGCCAAGGTCGCCGGCTGCGAAGCAACTTGAGAGTTAGGCTCCTAAATGTTTGGCAAAACCCAGCGTGTACATTTCGTGGGCATCGGCGGTATCGGAATGAGTGGCGTCGCCGAGGTGCTACTGAACCTCGGCTACAAAATTTCCGGTTCCGATCTCAAGCGCTCGCCTGTCACCGAACGGTTGAAGACCCAAGGCGCGCTTATCTTTGAAGGCCATGCCGCCGACAACGTGGCGGGCGCCGATGTGGTGGTGACGAGCTCGGCGGTTGCCGTCACCAACCCTGAAGTCCTTGAGGCCGCGAAGCGGCACATCCCGGTCATCCAACGGGCCGAGATGTTGGCCGAACTGATGCGCCTGAAATATGGCATCGCCGTCGCCGGCATGCACGGCAAAACCACGACGACTTCCATGGTGGCGGCGGTGCTTGCCTCGGGCGGACTCGATCCCACGGTAGTGGTTGGCGGCCGGGTCGACGCCTTGGGATCGAATGCGCGACTAGGGCGTTCCCAATATCTGGTCGCCGAAGCCGATGAGAGCGATCGTTCGTTCCTGAAGCTTTCCCCCATTCTGGCGGTGGTGACCAACATTGATCGCGAGCATATGGATTGCTACCGCAGCATGCGGGATGTGAAACGGACATTCCTGGATTTTATGGATCGGGTGCCGTTTTATGGCATGGTCGTGTTCTCCAATGACGACCCCATCTTGCGTCGGCTGCGAGGGAAAATCCGTCGCCCGGTTGTGCACTACGGAACCCGCAAGGGGTCAGATTTTCACATTCGCTCCGTGGCTTTTGCCAGAGTCGACAACGACGTGCCGCTCAGCCGCTTCCGGGTGAGCTATCGCGGGCACGATTTGGGGGAATTTCGCCTCAACGTCCCCGGTGTGCACAATATACTGAATGCGGCGGCCGCCATCGCGGTCGGAATTGGCCTGGAGATTGATATCGATCGCATTTGTGAGGCGCTGGAGAACTTTCGCGGTGTGGATCGGCGATTTCAGTTGCGAGGACGGGTAGGCGATATTGCCGTCATTGACGACTATGGTCACCACCCAACCGAAATTCGCGCCACGCTGGCCGCCGCCCGACAATGCGGCTACCAAAGAATCCACGTCATCTTTCAGCCGCATCGCTACAGCCGAACTCGTGACTTGATGGAACAGTTTGCCACCGCCTTTGCTGATGCCGATTCCCTTCTTGTCCTCGATATTTATCCCGCCAGCGAGCCGCCGATTGAGGGTATCAATGGCGAGGCTCTGAGCGAGCGTATTTCGAAGAGCAAGAAAGGCGCAGTTCGCTATATGAATTCCTTTGAGGCCGCCGCGCATGCCGCGGCCGCACAGGCAAAGGCGGGAGACATGATTTTGACACTGGGGGCGGGGTCAGTCTCGCAGGTTGGTCCTCTGGTGCTTGATCGCTTACAAGAGGCAGTTCAGACGAATCTTGTTTCTGTCCCCTTCTCCTAAGTCAGACCCGCTACCCAGAATGACGGATGTGGAGCACGTCACCGTCTTCCACGATGTAATCCTTACCTTCGAGTCGCAGAGTGCCGCGACCACGTGCATTGGCCTCGGAACCAGCATCGAGCAGTTGATCCCAGCGTATGGTCTCGGCGCGGATGAAATGTTTTTCGAGGTCTGAATGGATGGCGCCGGCGGCCTCAACCGCGCGCGTATGCCGTGGGATGGTCCAGGCGCGACATTCGTCCTCGCCGACGGTAAAGAACGAAATCAACCCAAGAAGCTCGTAGGTCGTTCGCACCAGCCGCCGTAATCCGCTCTCTCGCAGACCATAACTGGCAAGAAATTCCTCGGCATCAGCGTCGGTCATCTCGGAGAGCTCGGCTTCCACTTTTCCGCAGATTGCCGTGGCACCAGCCTGGGTCCTGGATGCAATTTCGGAAAGGCGATACTTGGGGATGGCGCCATTCAGATTGTCGCCCAGCTGGGTGCTCTCGCCAATATTCAAGACGTAGAGAATAGGTTTTTCGCTGAGAAACATGAACCCGCGAAAGCGCTTTTTATCCTCAACCGTCATCTCCAGTTCGCGCAAGGGGCGTTCCTGTTCGAGATGGGCTTTTGCCCGTTCGAGCAACTCCGCCTCTTTTTCCAACTCTGCCGAGCGCATCTTCTTAAGATCTTTGCCGACCCTTTCCAGACGTTTTTCGATTTGCCCGAGGTCGCTGACCATCAGGTCAAATTCCACATTCTTTACATCGCGCAAGGGGTCGATTGAGCCAACATGGGGAATGGATTCCTCTTCAAAAGCGCGAACCACGTGGGCAAGAGCATCGACATTGCGAAGATATCCGAGGTAGCTGGATTCCTTGAGTGCTTCTTGTCCGATCGCCCCTACGTCCAAGTAGTCGACCGCGGTGTGGGTCAATTTCTTAGGGTTGAATAAAGCTGCCAGGCGGTCGAGACGCTCGTCTGGGACTTTGGCCACGCCTACATGCGCCTCCCGAGGATTGCCACGCGAAGCCGACAGATCGGCTTTGGTAAGAATGCGAAACAGAGATGTTTTCCCTACCTGCGGCAGGCCAATAATTCCAGTTTTCATCCAGAGAGCCATCCTTCGAAGTGCGTTATCCGCTCAATCCAACAAAAGAATAAATGATCCTCGGATTTTCAAACTATGAGCTCGGGGACGCAAAGCGCCGGGAGGTGAGATACAGCACGATGAGTCCCACGGCTAGGGTGGCTCCTTCGACGTCGACCGAGCGAGCGTGCAGACGGTCAAATTCAAGACGAACTGGATTGGTCGGTTGAAGCCAGGCCATCTCTCCGGCCGAAGCTCGGAGCGCATCCATATGGGGAATAATCCAGAACTGCGAAACCGCCGTCAGTGAGAGCATGAGAAGCACTCCCGCGTGAGTGCCGCGAAGCCAGCGGAAGCGGCCGTCGAGCGCGCGATCGTAGAAGAGAGACGAGGCCAAAAATATGCTGCCCGCGAGTAGACCTAGAGAATGAAGAGCCCGCAACGAGTTACGGACAACCATTCCCGCCAGATGCGGGGTGGGTAACACGGAGAAGGCGGTCGCCGCCGTGATGGGAAAGAAGACGAGAGCGCCCAGCCAAGTTGCCAGTGCCAACATGAGTACAAATCGCAGCCACGTCACGATTTGATAGTAAATGAATGCGTCGTGTCCGAGCTCATGTTAACTGGCCAACGGCCGGCGAGCCCTTTCCTGGCCCAAGCCGGTATCCACGCTAGTTTAGCGTCGACCGAGCTTCGTCAGGCCCCGCCTGGAATAGAGTGACGAGCGGGAGTGACAGTAATGCGGTTAGACAGGCACCGGAACCGAGTCGAGAATTTCTGCAATCACTTCTTCGGCGCGCACCGCCTTCTTTACACCGGAGGAGTGCAATCCGTGTACCGCCACCCGATGGGCGAAGACGGGTACGGCAAGCGGTTTGAAATCTTCAGGCACGCAGAATCCGCGTCCGTCCAGAAAAGCCATGGCTTGCGCGGCGCGATAGAACATCTGCGATCCGCGTGGTGAGACCCCCAAGATTAGTTTCTCGTGGTGACGGGTGCGGTGCACGATTTCGAGAGCGTAATCGACAAGCGCGTCATCCACCTCCACCTGGGTAACGACCTGCTGCATTTCAAGAACATCGGCGCCGGTCAGCACCGCATCCAGCTTATCCAGCTGAGCCGACCCGGCTTCGGCGCGAAGAATGGCACGTTCGGATTGACTATCCGGATAACCCATATGCACGCGCATGAGAAAGCGATCCAGCTGGGATTCAGGCAGGGGATACGTGCCATGGTGCTCGACGGGATTTTGCGTGGCGATGACCAAAAACGGCTCGGGCAGTTGGTAGGAGTGAGCGTCGACCGTAACCTGGCCCTCGTTCATAGCCTCAAGCAACGCCGATTGGGTTTTGGGGGTGGTGCGATTGATCTCGTCCGCCAGCAGTACATTGGTAAAAATCGGTCCGCGTTTGAATTCAAACTTCTGCTCGGCAATGGAATAAATGGGAATGCCGATGATATCGGAGGGCAGCATGTCGCTGGTGAACTGGACGCGTTGAAAGCTCGCCCCCAGAGCTCGCGCCAACGCGTGCGCTAAGGTGGTCTTCCCCACTCCGGGAACGCCTTCAATCAAAAGGTGCCCGTGCGCGAGAATGGAAACCAGGGCTAAGCGAACGACCTCATCCTTCCCGCGTATGATTTTCCTCAGCTCATTTTCTAGCCGTGCGGCGCGATGCGCGGCAGCGATGACAGCTTCTAATGCCATGCAGGGGATTTTACTATGTGGGTACACCCGGGAGAGGTTACCTTGGTGAGGTGCTTCTTCCAGTCGACGAATCTCTTTGTTTCGATAGGTACTCGTCTGGCAAACAGCCAAGGCGAGACATTGAACTCAGCAGAGCGAGTTGAACTGCTCGGCAAGAAGAGCAAAGGTCGTACGGGTGAGCCCTCGATCCCTTAAGTAGAGGTAACCTACGTTAGGGGCAAAGGTCATACATGGGGGTCGGAGCGTGCGGAAGGTGCGCGAAAGCATTTACCGACACTGAGAGCTTTACAATAGGCAAGGCATCTTAGAGCGATCGTTCTCTATAGCATGAGAATTCGGCCACTACCCACGACCCCGCGGTTCTACGCGTTCTTGGTGCGGACCGAGAACCTCATTGAACGGCGCGCCCGGTGCTTTGCCGCTTCGCTGTACGCGTTAACGCCTGGCGGATAGTCATCTCTAGCGCTTGCTTGGCCGAGATATAGTCATCGCTCGTAATGGCACCCTGCACGTGACCGGCTTCCAGTTGAAAGAGAGTGTCTTTCAGTGAATCCACGAGATATACAGATCGTTGCGCCAGCTGTGCTGGCGTGATAGGGGAAACTATCGTGCGGCGCTCGAGCCGCCTCCATCTCCAGAGAAGAAAGACGCATACCGGGAACCCGATCAGTGCGACGCATGCCAAAGCCCACCACACCCTCGAGGAGCGTCCGGCAATTTTCTGTGCTTGGGCAACGATAGCAACTGTGTTTGGAGTTAGAGGAGTTCCGGCAGCCATTGCCAATACCGAGTTGGCTGCACTCTCAGCCGGCGGATTAGACAAGGGCCGATTATTCGCGGGCATTGCCCGAAGCGTCCTAGGCCCTGAGATTTCAAATTCAAGCACTACTCCCGCCTGGACGTTTTCCGCCGCCTCGACATGGTAGTGAATGTTGCCGACGGAGAGTGCCTGAAAGCCCAAAGACTTGCCAGTGAACGTCATGGTCGAAGGAACCATGACTGCCAATTGCTGGAAGGGGTAGATGCGTTTTGCCCGAAATTTTACGCGCCCGTTATATGGCACATCGTAATTAAAGGCAAATTTAGTTGCTCCCGGACGCACGGGGAAGTTCACTGTGTAGTGTCCGGGTTCGCCTTGGACAGACGCGGCCGAGATCGAAGCCGCAGTATTCTCGGGACCAGCAGCCAGTACCGACTCGAGGATTGCATCGCTTGGTAGATAGACCTCAAAACTGCGCTGACCCGCCTGGATGACAGGCGGACTGGACTCGTTCCTGAGCTCCAGCATGTCCGAGATGTGGAGAACGTCTCCACGTATGCCGGCGCGGATAATTTCGATGCTGCCGCTAATGCCATGTGCTTTGGTTGTCGAATCGAAGACATCGATGGAAATTGTTCCGCCGGCAGAAACTCGTGTGTCGTAATTAATGCCCTGATGAATAACTCTGACTAAGTGAGGACGGCCCGGGTCTCGTAACGCGAGCATGAAAGTTCCCTGCGAGTTGGTCTTGCTGCGGGCTTCCTCACGCGCATGTTGGTTGAGATCAAAGAGGATCACCTGATCTCCCGCTGCAAGTTGGGCCCTGCTAGCGTTGTGAACTACGCCAGTGAGGAAATCAGCCGCAGGGGAAGGCGCCACCACGCACATCAGGATGACGAAAGATTGCGCGACCCAAGACATCGCCTCTGACAGCGCCCTTTCTAATCTGCCTTCCTCTTGCTTCCGCAAACTACGACGAATTGCGTACTTCTACGACTTATTGCCTGCGCGCCCTGACGTCAGACATTGGCGCGCTGCCTAGATACCCAAACTGGATGCCGGTCTCCACCTCCACCGGCACACCATGCCTGAGATAGGTCCTGAAGCGCCACTGAGCAAGGGCCTCAACAATAGCTTTCGCCTGGTCAGGAAAGGCACTCAGAGAGTGAATGTGTTTGACCTTGCCATCTTTGCCTATGACGATCCGTACCGGGACAGCATTGAAACGGCGCTCGGAGAAGACCGGATCAACACGGCTTATAACGTTGCTTCCATTCGCATAGTCCTTGACACAGACTGGAATCGTATCCCCGTCCGCCAACGCGTCTTCCAAAGGAAACGTCATTGCGTTCAAATCGTGCATCAATCTTTGGATAAGCTTGGTGTCGCTGCTGCTGAGCACGATTTCTATGGCGTGACAGCGTATCTGGGTGGCGAACACGTACCAATGCAGCTCGGCCGCCGGAGACCAGTAGGCGAAGAACCGAAGCGATCGTCCTTCGAACGTCATCTGTGCCGGTGGATGTTCCACCTTGTAGGCGGATTGCAGATGGTCTTTGGTGAAGTCGATAAGTTCCTCTCCACGGGTGGCCGGGAAGGCAGTAAAAAATAGATCGTCGGCGGTAATCAGCACACTTCCACGAGACCGTCCCATAAATGTGTCGGCGGGTACGATTTCCGCCAGCACATAGCGCCCCTGGTCTGAAGGAGGCGGACCATTGTATTTCTGCGTCCAATCTCCAGGCAGCGCCCAGCTCATACCGAAGTAAGCATTGCGATAAATGTTGTCGACTATCTTCCCATCCTCGGGCAGAGGAGTTACCGAATCGCTTGCGCTCGACCAGGCGCCTTTAACCAGAATGACTCCCTTGGGAACGCTGGTTGCGGCCGGCGGACTCGCCGAGACCGAGTATTGTTGGGCGTGAGTGACTTGCCCCCAGCTCAGCGACAATACCAGAAAGGCATTCACAGCAAGGCAGGTGAGACATCGAGTGTACATGCCTATTTCCGGAGAAAGCCGGCGTCAGAAACGCCCATTCTTTTGCTACATGCGTATATCTACCGCGGCAGAAGAGCTGGCGAGATGCGCGGACATCTCGCCAGCCAAGCACACTCTTATAGGGAGCGCAGGAAATCGATTAACTCCTGTTTCTGTGTGGCATTGAGATTATTGTAATTAGTGATCACAGTGTTGGCTTCGCTTCCATTACTTTGATGATTCTGGATAGCCGCAGGCACACTGAGGTTGCGCCCATCGTGGTTAAGGAAGATACGCTGTCCTAAACCCCACAAAGGAGCAGTGCGGAACTGGTCTCCTCCGGCATTACCCTGCCCGACGTTATCCGCGAAACCGGTGCCCATGTGATGCAACTCAAAATCGGAATATGCGGGTACCGGCTGATCGCTCAGCTCGGGCACGAAGTTTGAAACTTGCGTTTTGCCCGGACTTGGATTGTGACACGTAGCGCAACCAATCGAATTGAACACCGCCGCTCCCGCTGCGATAGTGGCCGCAGGCACCTGCTGCCCGTTGAGAATCACCGGACCAGGAGGGGGCGGCGCCAGGAAACGCGCGAAATTGGCAAATGCCGATACATCATCCAGTACAGCCGCATTGGGTGAGGCAAGCGGGTTGGACCTGTCTTCTGGATAACCCGTTCCGGTGAGATTCAGGCAATTCGCCGGAAGCCCCAATCCTAGTTGGTCCTCTTCCGGATTCGGACGCTCATTCTGAAACAGCTCGTTCGTAATCCCCATCTCTACGTTGTAAGCCTCGCCGCTAAAGATGTGCAGCGATTTGTTTTGTGCCTTCCAGCCGAAGCGG
>JAFAPG010000130.1 GCA_019247235.1 Acidobacteriota bacterium | reverse complement strand
GGGTTTTCGCTGACGAAATATCCAACCGTGTCGGCGATCTTTTTTTCCTCTTGCTGCTTCTTCAGTCGCCAGCCGGTAAAGCGCTCCTTGGCACGGGCGATTTCATCGTTGTTGGCTTGGATCTTTGCCCGCTGTTCGGTGACATATTTATCAATTTGTGCCTGAATTTGGGTATTCTCCTGAGTCTTTCGAGACTCCAATTCTTCTACCGCCCGTTGTTGCACACGCTCATAGGTATCGAGAGCGCGATCGCGTCGGATCGCATCCTGGATCACATCTTTAATGTCTATACCGGCGGCATCGAGCGCTACCAGAACGGAAGATTTCTTAACGTCGGACGGAAGGGTACGTATGTGTTCACTTTCGAGCATGTGCCCGACCTTAAAAATCGAGTATCCCTGCGGCACCTGAGGAATTTCGGCTGCTTTGTAGATTTCCTCAAAGGAGGTTGGGTCGGAAACGGGAGTGGTGAACTTGGGCTCCAGAGCTATGCTGGAAGCTATCTCCGCGACACTTTGGGCAGCAGTTTTCGAACCGGCAGCATTCTGGGTGGCGGCTTTTCCGGTCTGCGTAGCCACCTCAGCCTCGTCCACGGAAACGAAGTAGTTATACCACTTCTTGGTCATTGATCCTCCGAGTGCGCCCCCCTGGCAATCGTGAATTCCCGGAAAACGTCGCCCCCCACTATAGACAATCCCGACCGGGAAAACTATAGCCTCCATTCCCGTAGTCAGTTGTCTTTATTGGCTTTGTCGCCATCCGTCTCCATTCGCAACCCCCGTCCAGGCCGTTCCAGCCGGGGCCCCTAGCTAAGGAATATAAGTGAAGCAATGATTGCCAGCAATTCAGCTAAAATGAGCATTTTTGCCGTTCAAAATGAACCCCAAATTGAACAATGAACTGAAAGGAGCCACCATGTCCTCCGATGACCTTGCTTCAGTCTTAAGCCGGGTCGTGGAAACCAAGGCGGAATATGACATCCGCCTGCTCGCGCAGCAACTGGGAACGCATTACCGTTCTCTGATGTACTGGCTAAGGGGTGAACGGCCGGTGCCTGCGCACCTGCTGCCTCACATTTGCACGCTCTTGGGAAACTATGAGGTACTCGATCTTCTAGAACGTCAAGCTGGCAGGGTTGCCTTCAAAATTCCCGATCCCCGCATGCCGCTCGACAAGGAATTGGTGGCAGTTTCTAACCTTATCAAGGAAGTCGGCGAGGCCCTGGA
This sequence comes from Acidobacteriota bacterium, assembly GCA_019247235.1. Lineage (GTDB taxonomy): Bacteria > Acidobacteriota > Terriglobia > Terriglobales > Acidobacteriaceae > Gp1-AA145. The sequence goes on along the minus strand of JAFAPG010000130.1, from coordinate 2,212 downwards.
AAGCGTAGCGGAAACCCTCGCGGATGGCGTAGTTGAAGAGAGTGAACTCAAAGTGACGATTCCCAAACTTGAGGCCGTAATCCAAGAGTGCGCTTCGCTTAAGTATCTTCTCGAAGATCTCTGCAAACGAAGGAAAAAAAGGGTGGGTGCCGAGTCCGCACGCTCACGCTAAGTCCCAGCATGACCGAAATACCGTTTCCCGAGTATTGCCGGACGGTCGAGCAGTTCCTTGCAGCCAAGTACGGCATCGGGGTGGTGACCAGGGACATACCTGACCCGCTTACAGGGGACCTAGATGGCCGAGAAATTCACGTTGACTATTCTCTTGGAGCCGAGGAACGTCTGTTTCTACTGGCTCACTTGTTTGGCCACACGGTGCAATGGAATGTGAATCCCCAGGCTTTTGAGATCGGACGACAGGTTCATCCGCCAGTCCAAGAAGATCTATTTCCTGCGATTCTCGCCTACGAAGAGGAAGCCGCAGAGTATGGCTTGTTTATGCTTCATGAGACGTCTGTCACCAGCCTGGATCAGTGGTTCTCTGCCTATACGGCCTGCGATCAACAGTACCTACTGCATTACTATCGCACCGGCGAGCGACGCACGTTCAAAACTTTTTGGCCCACGGTCGTCGCTCTCATTCAACCTAAACCCGTTCCCGCATTCACCCCAACCCGGCGCAGCTTTCGCATGGACGGGGTTGTGATCTGAGCGATGAGGTTTCTGAGCTGGTGGTAGGGGTCAAGAATGTACCGGTCGCGTCAATACAATTACAATACGGCAGCATGTTAACCCGAATGCATTGCAAGTCTCGTTCCCGGACTCTCTTTATTGGCCTTCTGTTTACTTTCTTAGCCTACGCACTCCAGGCCGCCGCACAATCACAGATAATCGATGCTTCCGTTCATTCCCCCGGCCTCGAAGGGAACCTGCTGGGCGATCCTGCTGACCAACCAGTCGCAATCTACTTGCCGGATGCGTACGGTAAGCAACCTCAAGACAGATTTCCGGTGGTGTATTTCTTGCATGGATATAGCGATGCTACTCCACGCCATCAAGCTGCCGAGTCGTTTCGCAAAGCACTCGACGATCTCATCGCAAAGGGCGCGGCAAAGCCCATGATCGTGGTGCTACCAAACGGATTGAATAAATACCGCGGATCGTTCTACGTTAATTCCTCGACCACCGGTAAGTGGGAAGACTTCATTGTCCACGATGTGGTGGAGTATGTTGACAAAAATTACCGAACCTTGGCGACTGCCGATCGCCGTGGCATCGCGGGCCATTCTATGGGAGGATTCGGAGCTTTAAGTATTGCCTTCCGTCATCCAGAAGTTTTTAGCGTGGTTTATGCCATGAGCCCATGCTGCACGGACCTAGTGGGAGACCTTGGGCCTAGCAATCGGGCTTGGCCGCAAATTTCTACGCTTCAATCTGCGGAAGAGGTGCCGCGAGCTTTAACTCAAGGACAATTCTTTGTCGCCGCTAATACGGCTCTGATGGCTGCATTGGCACCCGACCCGGCCGCTAAGACATTCGGCGACTCCCCGTATGTATTCAGCGGAGGCAGTTTAAAAACCGATGCGACCGCATTCTCGCGCATTGCGGCCAATATGCCGGCTAATATGGTGTTTCCTTATCTGGCAAAGATCAGCCTGCTTAGAGGAATCTTTATTGAATATGGAGCTCAAGAAAACTTCACTCATATCATTATCGGAGCACAGGAGCTATCTTCCAGGCTCTCTCAAGCCGGCATTTCGAACACCCTAGAAGTCTTTCAGGGTGATCATGGCAATCATTTCCTGGAGCGCGTTGGGGAGCACATGCTGCCCTGGATGTCAAAGCACCTCAGCCCCTGAATTTGCTTACCGCACTGCGCCCCCGGGCACAAGCAGCTCTGATCATGCTCTCGTCGTAACTGGGCGAACTGTGCTCATATCGGTGCTCAAGCAATGTGTGGAGACCATTCTTTATGCGAGCTTGTCGCTCGCGAATGAGTGTGTGTGACGCCGTTCTACGAGGGATCAAGAGTATGCCCACATTACTCGATCGCGAACGCTCGACACTCATGGGAGATCGCAATGTCAAAATTGCGTATAACTAGCCTTCCTGTCTTTCTGGTATGGGGAATTGCTGCGGTCGCCTGCGGTGGCGCTTCTGCGTTCGCAGTGGATCATATCGTCACGGCCAAAGCAACCATCACTGACTTTAT
>JAFAPG010000129.1 GCA_019247235.1 Acidobacteriota bacterium | reverse complement strand
CATCTTTCAGCGAGTATTCGTGCTCGATCTTTCTTAGGCTTTCCAGCGCCGGTCGGGTGGAAACAGGGGCCAGCAGAAGAGCAGACGAGGGCTTGTCCCGGTACAAGAGGAACTCATCATCCTTGCGGAGAAGTTCCAGGAGATCTGCCGAAAGCTCCACGATGACGATCCTTCACTTTCAAGGTGGTTCATCGACGGTCGACTGAAAACTTGTGAAGGGCGGCCTCTACAGCCGACATTCACCAGCGTAACGCGTTTTTGGGGACGGCGGCCAACCTTGGTAGTGTCCTTTCAGACACGACCCAAACCTTCGGCTTGTGCCATCGTTCAGCTGCATGTATCCTCCAGAGCGAGCGCCCCCTGGCGAATTTCATCGTGCCCGAAATCGCTTCCCTGTCCCGCTCAAGAACCCGGTCGAGAGGCTCACCGCCCGGGTCAGCGAGAACGAGGATCGTCCGTCCCTCGTAACGGGTGAGCGCCAGAGGCTTGGCCGCCCACGCGGGCTCAAGTTCGTCTGCGAGCGAGTATTCGTGTTCAAGGCGTCGCCGGCTCTGCGGCGGCGGTGGTTCCATGGTAGGGGGCGACCACCAGCAGTGGCATTGGATTGGCCCGCTGCCGCGTGCGGTGAAGCGTGAATTCCGCGCCGTCACGAATTGGCTCCAACACATACTCTCTCTAGCTGACTGCGTCATCGGAATAAGCTGCCCAGTTGAGTAAACTCAGAAAGTAAACCGACCGGAAAGTTGAATCTGGCGCGCGGTGCCGGCGGTGGTTAGGATCTGGCTCACGTTCGCGGCGAAATGTCCCGCCGCATCCTTGAAGACGGCATCCCCATTACCTCCCATGGTAAGCGGGCTTTGTGTATTACTCGGGACATTAAAATTCGGATGGTTGAACAAGTTGTAAGCTTCCACTCCAACCGTAATCTTCCGTCGTTCAGTGATCGCAAACGCTTTGTGCAGCGCTAGATCAAATTGCGCGAATGCCGGGCCTCGCAGGATATTTCGCCCGGCATTGCCAAACTGACCGGCCGGCGGTACGGCAAAGGCACTTGGATTAAACTGGCATGACGGAGTACCCACTCTGGCCCCATTCGGACAGACACCGGCGTAAGGGTTGCCAACCAGGTCCGGACGTTCCGAAGTAAGCAGCGATTGCACATCTGCATTGTCGAACGCGAGCACTGGCGTAAATGGGAGGCCACTATGAACGCTGGCAACAGCCGAGACCTGCCAGCCACCCAGGAGACGTCCGCGTCCAGGCAGCCCGTAAACGACATTTGCCAGGAAATTATGCCGAAGGTCAAAATCTGACGGGCCCCGGCTTCCCTTGCGATCAAAAATGTTCTGAGATGCGGGAGGATCATTCACAGATTCCACGCTGAAATCCACGGAAGCATCATCCACGGAATGGGCTAATGAATACGACGCCTGCCAGGAAAGGTTATGTGCATAGCGTTTCGAAACAGAAACCTGAAAAGAGTTATAGAACGATTGCCCGTCAGTCAGATCCGTTAGTAGAGGTGAAGGCAAGTTCGGATTGTAGCGATGGCCTAACGCCGGCTCAAAGGGGTTCTGCTCGGCTTCGCGGGTGAGGTGGTTGCCCCGCGTGCCGAAGTATCCCGCGGTGAGGACCATGCCTCGTGCGAGTTCCCGTTCCACGTTGAGGTTGTACTCCAGCACGTAAGGGAACTTTGGGCGGTAGGTTATTGCGAAAGTATCGATCGGCTGGGTCAGGGCAGCGTTCTGTGGCTTCAGAAACTGAGGGAAAACGAATTCCTCCAGGTCGAAGAAGGGCGTTAGCAACCGGTCACCACCGAACAGGAATGCGGGGAGATTGTCGCGATAGATGCCGAATGCGCCTCGCACTACTGTTTTGCCGTCTGCGGAGACGTTCCATGCAAAGCCTGCCTGGGGCGAGAAAAGATCCACCGGTGTCCCGGCAAATAGCTTGCCGACGGTTGGCACGGAATCCGTCGCCGGGTTTGGAAAAGTTGAGAGGCGTCTGTTTGCTTCTGTGGGATTCGAATAGAAATCGTAGCGCAATCCGAGATTTATGGTTAAGCCGTTGTTCACGCGGATGGAGTCCCGGGCAAAACCAGATGCGAAAGTTTCACGGTATCCGCGCTCGGAATCGGCGTTGGACGGATTGACCCCCACGTACGACAGGGGCAAACCTTGAAGGAAGAATTCGAGAGCAGCGTTGTTGCTGGACGCCGGCAACCCGAAGGCAGTCAGGTCCTGGAAATCGTACAATCCGTTTTCGGTGAAATCCAGCGCACCGTTGTTTTGGAGCCTTCGAAACTCCACGCCGAATTTCAACGTGTGACGGCCAATTGTACGCGACAGTTGGTCTTGAACCTGATAAACGGTCGAATAGTCGCCCAAGGGAAAAAACGGACTATTGCCCAACAGGCTCATACCCGCAATATCGATCATTCCGAACGGCCGGTCAGGGAGCAGAGAAATAGACAGGCCTGGATGTGTATTATCGACCGAAGAAGATGAGGTTGTTCGGTTAACGCCGAAGCGCAACTCATTGATCCATTCGTTCCGCAACGCCATGCGTTCCTGAACAGTTCCGTACTGGTTCCTCGCCAGGTGGAAGGTCGGGAACCCCGGCACAAAAGTCCCCGGCGGTGTTCCCACGTACGGCACCACAGCGGAACTGTCATCTATGGTGTAACGCGCAAACAGCGAATGGGTGCTGGAGAAGTTGTGGTCAATGCGGACCATCCCGTGGTCCTCACGCGTGGTGCCCTTGTTAGCGGTGATCAGTTCACCGGTTCCATCCCCATTGTCCGGTCCATTCGCGAAAGGTAGCAGATTGAGAAACGGTTGTATCTGAGGATTCATCCGAACGGCGACACATCCCCTGGTGGTAGCGTTGCTGCAGCCGGACGGATTACCAGCGGATGGCAGCAGCCCTTGATGCGCCAGGGCATCCGGTGCCGTGGCGATTGCTGTGGAAGCCTGTACTTCGCGGAACCCCTCATAATTGACAAAGAAGAACGTGCGATCACGCTTCAGCGGCCCTCCGACTCCGGCGCCGAACTGATTGCGTACGAATGGCGGGATCGGACTGGTGCCCAAGTCGAAATAGTTCTTCGCGTCCAGTGACGCATTCCGTTGCAACTCCCACAACGATCCGTGAAACTGGTTAGTGCCTGATTTGCTGATCATGTCGATGACGGCGCCGCCATGCCCGCCGTACTCTGCGTTGTAGGTTTGGGTCAAAACGCGGACCTCACTCAACTCATTCAGACCGAGAAAAAACCCGGAAGCGCCCGCCGGAGAGTAGCCCCAGACCGGATCGGTCGCGTCCATACCATCGATCAGAACGTTCGTCATATTCGGACGTATGCCATTGATCGCCACTTGCCCAGACCTGCCGTTCGAAAGCAACGAAGGAGCACTGCTGGGGTTGGGAGCGGCTCCCGGCTCCAGCATAACCGCACTAAAAAGGTCGCGGTTGTTGAGAGGCAAGTCCGTCAGGCTCTGGTCTGGCAGCAGACTAGCGATCGTCGACGAGGTGTTATCGATGGCAGCGGCGTTCGCGGTGACCGTGGCTTGCTGGGAAAGGTCGCCGATTGCGAGTTGCGAATTGATCCGAACTTCGGAAGCCGAACTGAGATCCAATCTCTCGTGAATTTGCGAACGGAATCCCGGTTTCTCCATGCGAACAGAATAGGTTCCAGTGGGCAACCCGGCGAAATGATACTCGCCGGCCGTGTCAGTAAGAGTGCTCCGCTTCAATACTGTGTCTTGGCTGACAATCGTGACAGCGACGCCGGGGACAACGGCGCCACTTGGGTCGGTGATGGTGCCGGAAACGGTCGCAAGTTGGGTTTGCGACCACGCACCGACTGAAAAGAGCACCGCCAAGGCGCATGCCAGTATCGAGGGCCGGCACCATGCGCGTTTCGCGCCTGGAGGTACCCCAACACAGTTGTTCGTGACCTGCGCCCGTCCCATGTTCAATTTAGTTTCGTTTTTCGTCATAGCTCCCCTCAATCTGGGACAGACGGTCTAACCCAAAGCTCTCAGAGCCGCGCCCTCGATGACCCCTCGACGGCCTCAAACCGCCGTGTAGCGCCTGAACCCACCTGGCGGCTCCGGCCGCCGGGCAATGTGGCAATGGACCAATTCCATCGGATCGGAAGCCGAAAAGGGAAGACTTCCAGTCAGCATTTCGTAAAGCGTTACTCCGAGAGCATAGAGGTCGCTCCGCGAATCGATCGAACGGTTCATGCGTCCGGTTTGTTCGGGCGCCATATAGGCCAGCGTTCCAGCGATGAACTCAGGAGGTTCCGGCGCTTGTCGCTCCCGGGGAAGCTGCGAAGCGATCCCAAAGCCCGTCAGATGGACCTCACCCGTGGTGGGGTTAACGAGAACGTTTGCTGGTTTCAAATCCTTGTGGATCAGTTGCTCTTTGTGCAGTCCGCCGAGTGCCGTAGCTAGACCGACGGCAAGACGCAAAAACTGCGTCATCTCCATTGGTCTTCGAAGTAGGCGATCGAGAGGTTCGCCCCCAGGATCGTCGAGCACGAGCGTGGTCTGTCCCTGTTCTTGGGAAAGCGCCCGAGGGCGAACAGCCCAAGCAGGGTCCAACTTATCCTTCAGCGAGTATTCGTGGCCGATCTTTTTTAGACTGTCCGGGGCGAGTCGATCGGAGACAGGGGCCAGGAGGAGAACAGACGAGCACTTGTCCCGGTACAAGAGGAACTCGTCATCCTTGCGGAGAAGTTCCAGGGCATCTGCTGAAAACTCCACGATGACAGTCCTTCCCTTTCTAGGCGGTTCATCGATGGTCGACTGAACTCTGTGAACAAGAAGGGCAGCCTACAGCCGACATTGATCAGCTTAACCCGTTCTGTGAACTCCAGACACCCTCGCCCTGTTCATCGTTCCGTTGTGTGTATGATCGAAGCGCACGCTCAGGCGAATTTCTTCCGCGCCCAAAACCGCCAAACGCGATGCCAGCGACTCGAAGAAACTGTCAGGCGTTATTTCTGCAATTTCATGCCAGTGCAGGCAAACTGGCGGATCCGCTTGCGTATGAGTCCAGGCGCTCGGTTGACGGCTCGGCTGTTCGCCGTGAAATTCCCAATTTCTGCATTTTGCCGATAAGGGTCGATCTATTCAACCCGAGTCTCGCGGCAGCACCGTTCTGTCCGCCAACAACCCAGTTGGTTTCTCGAAGCGTCGATATGATGTGGGCTCTATTCGCATCCGCGAGCGTGCCCGCGGAGGGGATCGGTACACTTTTCTTGGTGAGTTCCGCAACCGGCGCTCGCAGTTCCACACCGCCCTTCGTCAGGATGACCGATCTCTGTATGAAGTTCTGCAATTCCCGGATATTACCCGGCCAATCGTATCTCACGAGAGCCGCCATCACATCATCAGAAACCCGCTCAATTGATTCAGCCTGGCGGCATTTCGATGTGCGGAGGAAGTGATCGACAAACAAAGGAATATCATCTGCTCGTTCGCGCAACGGCGGGATCTCGATCGGAAAAACATTTAATCGATAGTACAAATCCATGCGGAACCGTCGTTCCCTTACCATCTGCTCAAGATTCTGGTTTGTCGCCGCCACTATGCGCACATCGACTCGAGTTGTTTGCGAACTCCCAAGCCGTTCGAATTCTTGCTCCTGAATCGCTCGCAAGAGCTTGGGCTGAAGTTCGAGCGGCAATTCGCCAATTTCATCGAGAAAAAGGGTGCCGCGGTCCGCTGCCTGAAAATGCCCAATCCTCTGGGTCACCGCACCTGTAAAGGCGCCTCGCTCATATCCAAACAGTTCGCTCTCCAGCAAGCTGGCGGGTATGGCCGCACAATTGATTGCCACGAAACGGCGCTGCCGGCGTGGGCTGCTGTCATGAATCGCTCTGGCAATCACTTCCTTGCCCGTACCTGTCTCTCCGCAGACGAGGACGGGGCAATCGGCGTCTGCCACGGTTCTTACGTCTTCAAGTACGGCCCTGAATTTAGGGCTAGCTCCAATCAGTTCAAATGCTGACATCGTTCTTCTCCCCTGAGGCCGACTAGACTGTTATCCCAATTGTGGTCGAGGCCAGTTGCATCAAACATCTTCGATATCCTCCCCTGCTGGGGTTCCCTGCCGTAACTCGTCCGGCTTGACGCTCTCTCGCGTGATCCATTCACGGATGTAGGCGGGACAATTTCTGATTTCCAGTCCGCTGAATTCACTTGATGCAAGGAGAGTCACAGCTTCGCGGTCCACGAGCTGGACGTCCTTGAGATCGATAGCGACCGTGCTGCTTTCCTGTAGAAGCAAATCCTGAATCATGCCGACATCCTGCGCTGTAATTCGGCCACTTACCCGAAAGACCACAAGACCGTCGGCGCTAACGATGCGGTCGATTCTGCAGCTCATCATTGGAGCCTTTCCATGTCTACCTTCCAGAGCGGGCGCCTAGACCTGCTCGCGTCATTCTGACAAAACCCAGCTTGTGCTGGTTGCTATTCTGCAAAGCAAGCCATCGTCCATGCCTATCTTATTGAAAGCAAACACCGAACGAACGGCCGGGTACATGATGGGCCCATCGAATCAGGCAAATTTGGCAAATTTGGCAAGAGTTGGCGATTTCGGTGAGATGGAACCGAGCGTGCCGATGGGGAATACCGCTGGTTTCAGTCGCGCGCACGCGCGGTGACAGATGCTGATGGTCACATCGTGCGCTGGTTGGCCGTCCTCACCGATATCGAAGACGTCCAAGACCAAGCAATGCCGAGGGCCGATCTGCGGACGCACATTAGCGGCGTCGTGATGCTGTTCCTACGCTAATGGATTTGTTGCTTTCCTGAATGAACGCTGGCTGAAATATACACTGGCTCGCTTTGCTTTCGCCCGGAATGCGGTTGAGCCGTTGCAGATAGCGGACGCGCTCGGTTCGGAAAAGTCGTGAGTGCGGGAAGCGTCTGTTCCCTTGTTGGCTACGAGAGCGCTTCGCAGTTCACTCGCGAATACAGACGGTTATCTGGCGCTCCGCCGCAGCGCGACATCCGCATGATGCTATCGCGATAATACTTGCTCGTTGTTAATTGGAGGGATCACTGCAAAACAGGTGATTCCATCGCGATATTCCAGCACCGCCAAGCCTACGAGATCGCTACATCGCGTGTAGTCCGGATGTGTTTACCGATACTGAGGTGCCTGCGTCCGAAACCTGGTTTCCTCCAAATGAAAATCCGGCAGATGCCTGTTCTATCACGCCTTGCACCGTGTCATCTCAAAGTTTCAAATGGGGTGGACAGGATTTCAGATTCCAAACATTTCACCTCTGTTCCACTGAAGGTGATAGCGACGCTAATCCTCATGATGATCGGCTTTCGATCGATTAGGCCACACGTGAATGGCAGGTCGCGAGTGTGGGTGCATCCCATGCGGATTTGAGAGCCCTGAACCTAGACAGAGCCGCTACGCCCTCCCTCACTCGCACGCCATCTGATTGATTGCTTCGCAACATGCCCTATTGAGTCAACAAAGGAGGAGAGAAAGAAAGAAATTCTTATGCCTGTGCAAACGCGCGCCCTGGAGCGCACCTTCAGTTATATGGGTCTGCAGTTGCCAGATTTGGATCGGGCACTCACGCCCGAGCAAATCCGTGACGCCTACAGCGCACAATACCCGGAAATTACGACTGCCGTAATCGAAGGGCCGGATGCAAGCGGCGACAAGCTCGTCTACAAATTCGTCCGCGCCATTGGCACCAAAGGATGAGCAACGACACGGAGTTGCTCGAGCAGGCGTTGCGCGAACTCGATGCGTTCGCGCACGATCCTCATCGGAACCGTCTGCTTGAGAAATTCAAATGCAAAGACTCGCGTCCACTCTCGGAGCTTCTCGGCAAAGCGCTCGTCCAAAGCCATGCGGGCTCCTCGCAACGGCAACACCGCGCCGCCTCGCTGCCCGTACCCGCCGGCCTGGTACACCCGGGCTGATTGCGCCGGGACCGGGCTTCACGATTCCACTGCTCCGCCCCGAGCACTGCGAGTTCTCCGCGCGCGCAGCGTCGTTTTACGCGGCGCAGTTCGCCCAGAATCTGCTGCGCGCCGGGGTTGCTCAGCCGTCAGACTGGTTTGCCACAAAGGATATCGGTACTTTTCTCGAACGCACTCTCAAACAGTTTGTCGGCGAACGGGCCGAGATCGTTGACCGGGCGTTCAGCCTGTATCTGAGCCTGAGTCCCACGGTCGATCGATACGACCGTCAGGACGAGGAGCCACAGCCCGAGCGCGTTCTGCTCTCGTTTCAGGTGATCGACACGGTGGCCTGGGTCAATATCATGCCCGCTCTCGATCTACTGGCCAGAGAGCATGAGCTTCTGCCATCTTTCTTCTATCACTCACTGCGCGATGCTATGTCGCGCTGGTTCCGCGTGTACGATCTCGAGGACGCGCGCATGCGCTGGGACGATTGGATCGAAATGCGCGCCGAAGAGGAGGAGTACAGGAAAACGGAATGCGAACGAGACGGCGTTTCGTATGAGCCAACTGTTTTGCCCGACGAACCTGCTTTTCCGCCGTGCGTGCAGTCCACTATGCCCGATCTGCAGCAACCGGCTATTTCTTTGGCACGCCGAAAACGCGCGAAACAGCTCATTCAGGGTGTGGAATCGCTCGCCGAGATCAGCCGGCGCCCGCATCCTCCAATGGTAACGTTGTCGGACGAGGACCGCGAGGAACTATACGTGGAGTCGGACCCAGACGTTCCTATGCTCGCTCTGGCCTTTGGCAACCATGACATTGTCACGGAATTTCTGAACGTGGAAATCGAGACGGCAGGGCAAGTCGCGCTCGAGCCCTGGCCGACGATCAAAATGGATGGAACACAGGTGGACTCGATCCGCAATGCGTTTGCTTGTGCCGACAATGCCTTGGACACGCTGGCAGCGGCTGCCCGTGTGCTCCTGCTGGTGCCCGGATACGAACCGCTCCACTAGAAAGAAGGTTTCTCATGCGTCTCTGCGCAGATTACGGCACGGATGCTCCCCTGCACCTGATCTCGGCGATCCTGCTTTATGGAAGTAAGGATGCCCTTTACGGCAGTAATAAGATCCAGCTGGCTACTGTGCATACGCCCGAACCGAATCCCGCCAGCGGGCCACCGATCCTGGGCGAGGGACAGCCCGTCTCCAGGTCGTTTCTCGAAACACTCAGCCGCAGCTTGCAAAGCGAACTTCCCGCTGCCTGGTTGCCGGAAAACGTCTTGATCTGGTCGCAGCGTCTGGCCGCCTGGTGGGAGCCGGCTCGTATCCGGGCGATGTTCTTCAGCCCCGAGTCGGACGGGAAGACACTGGACGGGAAACTGTACCCACATCCGGCGCTGTTGTTCGCTGTCCGCGAGGAGCAGCTGTCTGTATGGGCGCTGGCAGACGACACGCGGCCAAACCCCAACACGCAGATCTATCAGGCGCCGTATTGGAACACGTACGAGAATGGCCACATTTGCCATGGCTCCATGGCAACTCCGCGCAGCGTGGAATTAGAGCACCTGACGCGGTGGTCGGATGCGTATTTCAATAGCCGGTTTACGCATACCAACCTGCAGCGCTCGTTGTGCCGGCATCCAGAAGGGTTTCTCGGTATGTGGCGCGATTTGGCAGGACGAAAACGATTCCCTGGTGAATATCTGGTTCCCAAGAAAACTCTGCGCGAGACGCTATGCCAAAACAATCCGTACACCGGCTGAAGCGCCGGATGCTTACTGATCGCATTTCGATTGTGGTTGTGGGCTGCGGCGGCACCGGCTCGGCCGTGCTTTCCGGCTTGCCCTATTTGCACCACGCTCTACTCGCGGCCGGGCATCCCAAAGGCCTTCGGGTTTACGCGATCGACGGAGACCGGGTGAGCGAAACGAATTGCGTGCGTCAGCCGTTCACGTCCAGCGAAATCGGACTGTATAAGGTTCACGTCCTGATGCAACGACTCAATGTGTTCTGGGAACTGGACTGGGTTGGTATTCCTTCACATGTGCGATACGGACGGGACGTGCCCGACGCCGATTTTCTCATCAGCTGTGTGGATACCCGCGCCGCCCGGGGAACTTTGGCGCGCATTGTGCGGCTGAAGACAAGGCGTTTTTATTATTGGCTGGATCTGGGCAACAACGCCAGCTCAGGCCAATTCGTGCTCGGTGAACCCTTGCGGGCAAATCGCACGGGGACCGGAATGCGGCTTCGCTGCGTTGACGAACTCTTTCCGCAGATTGTCAATGCCAAGCTGGATGCGCGCGATACGCTTCCGGCCTGCAGCGCAGCGGAATCGCTTATACGGCAAGAGCCCTATATCAACTCGATGCTGGCGCAGCACGCTCTTGCCATGCTCGCACGGCTCTTCCGGCACGGCGAAATCGTGTATCACGGCGGATTCATCAGTCAGGAAACAGGGCGGGTGAATCCATTGCCCACCGATCGGAACACGTGGGCTCGGATCCAGAACCCACGACGATTAAACGTTGCGGCCTAAAATTGCCAAGGCCGAACTATCCCGAGGGCCCGATGGTCCGACGATAGTTGTCTCCTCAGAATCGAACGGCTGGAGGAAATCGCGCCGTTCATCATGAAGCTGCGGATCGCCAAAGGCATTTGACAAACTAACTGGCCAATCGCCTCTGAATTAGCAAGCAGGCGATCAGCCGGTACGAGGAAAACGATTTCCAGACGGTCGGAATTTGCGAGGCTCCAAGAGATCGTGGACGCTATTGGCGTAAAGACGGTCGTCACCCTAAGCGCTTGACGCAAACGGCTCAATCCCTCCCTAGTTGAATCGGCACTTGAGTTTCCGTCCCGTTCCCGATTGCAATGGTGCGCAATCGGCGGATGACTGGCAACCTCTGGATCGACAAAAGTTTTGGTTCCCTCCCGGTTTCCGCTGCATCCCGATCAACCCACATTTCCACAAGTCGCAAGAAATCAGTTGATAGAGTGCCAGCATGCGCAACTGGCCATTGTGGCGGCGACGCGTCGATTGCAATAAAGCCACCAACACCGTCTGCGACACCTCAAAAGCCAGAACTTAGAGCGTTCAAAAAGAAGAAAAGAAGCAGCTCCTGCAGGAGTTGTTCACCGTAATCAAATCCGCCGCAAAATGGGCGGCGTGAAAACCCGCATTAGGAACCACTTCGATGTCCATCGCGCCCAATACTGATTCTCCGCTCGTGGTTGAGGAAATCGCGCTCGACGGCAAGCGTGTGCAAGTGCAAAGCGTCGGTCTGCCCCTTAAGCAGGTCCAGCTTGACCCCCACAATCCCCGCATCGCAGATGTCGCCCTCGCCATCACCCACCAAGGCGCTGCGCTGCAAGCGCGCCTTGAAGCTCTGCTCTGGGACGATGCTGTTGTCCGGGACCTCTACCGACAGGTTCTCATCAACGAAGGGCTCGTCGAACGCATCATCGTTCGCCCCGATGGACGAGTGGTTGAGGGAAACTGCCGCACCGTCGTCTATCGCAAATTGCGCGAATGCCAACCAGCAGCAGAACAATGGAGGACCATCCCTGCCCGGGTGCTGCCCGCAGATATCACTGACCGCGATTTGGCCATCCTGCTTGGCGAGATGCACGTCGCCGGAAAGAACACCTGGACATCATTCGAGAAGGCGAGCCACGTGTACCGCCTGCACCACGACTTCGGATTTGTCCAAGAGGAGATCGCGGTCCGCCTGCGCATGTCAAAGTCCAAAGTCAACCGACTTATCCGTGCCTTCGATATGATGAAGCAACGATTCCTCCCCAAGTACCCGGGACCCGGCAGCAGCAGGAAATTCAGCTACTTCGAGGAGCTCTTCAAGAAACCGCTGCTGCGGGAGTGGATCCTCGCCAACCCGAACAACGAACGACAATTCATCGACTGGGTCGGTACGGACAAATTTAACCAGAGTGCCCAACTGCGCGACCTTCCCGCGATCCTCGATGACGGAGAGGCGATCGCGGCGCTCACCACCGACGGATTTGCGGCAGCGCAGCGCGCGCTTGCCGAGGACAACCCAGTCATCACGTCCAAGCTCTTCAAACGGATGATTGAGATGACGGAAGCACTCAAGAAGGCACAGCTAGATGAGGTTCAACGCGTGCGCAAATCACGGAACTCCCGCGCGCGTAAAATCGTGCAGGAACTCTCCGATTCGCTCACACACTTCACCGAGCTGTGCGGAATCGAGCGATGAACGAGGCGTTGTTCTCACGTCTGGCAGTTTCGTCCGCCCTCGCATCCAGAACCGTCGTGGCGTTGAGTTTCAGGCGCTGGCGCCTCTAGTCGCTGTTGGCACCGGGGGCGATCAGGGCGCGGAGCAGGTCTGGCTTTTGGAGTGCGAGGTCGTCGGGACTGATATCGTAGGTGTCGGATTGCGTATACCGGGCAAGGCGGTGCTTCTGCGCAATGCTGAAATCGACGAACTCGTCGATGGAGTTCTCGGCGACGAGCAAGATGATCTCGCAGGCCTGTGTTTGGGAGAGGCGATGGATGCGGTCTTGGGATTGGAGGAAGTCGACGAGGTTGAACGTGCGATCGACGTAAATCGCCGTACTCGCCTGGGTGAGCGTGAGTCCCTCGCGTGCAGCGGCAGGGTTCGCAACGAGGACGCGCACTCCTGGATCGTTCTTGAAATCCCGGACCGCGCGCTGGCGGGAAGGGCCATCCATTTCTCCATGCAGGGTGACCGGGCGGTACTGGGGGTATCGCTGCTGGAGGGCTGCGATGTTGCCGACGAAGGAGGTCCACACGATCACTTTGCTCGACGGTGGTTCGAGGTATGTTGCGAGGAGGTCGTCGAGTGCGGTGTACTTCGCCGGCGTTTCATTGTAGTTGGTGTCGAGCAGGCCGGGATTGGAGGCGAGCTGTGCAAGGCGGATGAGGCGTGTGAGGATGTTCTCAGCCTGCGTGAGGATCTCCTCGCCGGTGAGGTCTCTGATCCACAGCGCGAGAGTTGTGCGCAAGTCATCGTACATCCGCCGTTGCGCTCCCTGGAGCTTCACGGGGACTCTCGTGATGGTTTTCGACGGGAGCTCGATCGTCCCGTCTTTGGGGCGTCGCAATGAGAGTCGGTTCATGCTCTCGCGCAATTCTTCGATGCGCGTGTAGCCGGTTTGCGCGGTGCCAAAGCGCGTTTGGAACTCGGCGAACGTCGTGCCGAGGCTCGCGCCATCATCGAGGAAGAAATATTGTGCCCAGAGGTCCTCGGGCTTGTTCGCCACGGGTGTCCCGGTCATGATGAAGCGGCGCGCAGCATCGTTACGGAGTGCCTGAATCGCGGTTGTGACTTTCGCGGTCGGGGTCTTGATGCGGTGGCTCTCATCGAGCACGAGCGCCATGCGCTTGAAGCGGAGCAGCGCGCGCAATGAGGGCATTTCTGCCGCGACTGCCTCGTAGTTCATGACGTAGAAAACCGCGCGCAGGCTGCGAAACGCGACGCGGCGCGCTGCTCGCCCCGAGCCGAAGACAGCGTAAGGGACGCTCGCGTACCGCTCGATCTCCTCGCCCCACATTGGCTTGATGGTGTTCGGGCAGATAATGAGCGCGCCGTCGAGGTTGCCGGCGTCGCGTTCTTGGATGATGGCGTCGATGAGTTGGCGGCTTTTCCCGAGTCCCTGCTCATCGAAGAGCGCGGCGACGGTGCGCCCCCGCAGGAACTCTGTGCCGGTCTCCTGGTGCGGCAGTGCCGGTGGTGGGTTCTCGTGTCGGGTACTCATCGTTAGTCGCTTGTGATCAGGCAGTCGGGGATGTGGAGGCGCACCACTTGCTGCGCGCCGAGGAGTCCGACGGTGCCAAGCACGCGGTCGAGCGTGGTGCTTGCGGAGCGGGGGACGGCGAGATACAGGCGGCACTTGGCTCCGTCGCTCTTGTGGATTGTGTTGGCGAACGTCTCGAGCTGATGCCTGGTGTGTGGTGTCGCGATGTCGGCGGCCGTCTTTGCCTCCCCGAGCGCGAAACGACCCGTGGTCGGGTCGAGGCCGCATGCGTCCGGGCGTACCTTCTGCAGGACCGGGGGTGCGGGGAGCGGTGCGGCGATGCCGGGCACGGCGCCGTCTTTCGCGATGACGACATACCCGTCCGCTGTCATTTTGCGTATCGCCCATAGGAGGAGGGTTTGGTGCGTTGTTGAGGGCATTGATGGTCACTCCTCGCTTTCCAGTCGCGCGGCTGCTTCCCTGATCCGGGCGATCTCGTCTTGGAGCGCGGTCAGGATGCCTTGGCGCTCGGTGCTTGCGGCGAGTTCGACGAGTTCGGTGACGGTCATCATGCTCAGCCGTGCGCGGGCGCGTTCGAGCATCGCGTAGAGTTCTTGTTCCTCCGGGTGCTGCTTTGCGAGGTACTCGTCGGCGGCGGCGAAACCGATCACGTCCAGGAGCCGTGTGGCTTCGGTGGAATCGAGGACGCGCGAGAGTCGGCGGACTCGTGCGCCGGTGTCGATGCGCCCGTCGCGTACCCAGCGTGCGAAGCGTTCTTTTAGGTCCGGGATGGTTCCGGTGTGTGCTTGGAGTTTGGTGTTCTTGCAGTACTCCAGGAAGTACGAGAATTTCGTGCGGTGTTCGGGGTCCGTGGGATCGTTGGTGATAGGGAAGTAGTGGGTCTGCATGTACTCGACGGCGGCGAGGTGCTGCCGTACTTCGCGCGTGTCCATGCGGTACCGTTCCCCGATTTCTTCTTCGATAAGCCCGCTTGAGATGAGTGCCGTCATCTGCAACGCGCGTTCATAGGGTGCCCACCCTCGTACGGACCCGAGGTGGACTTCATTGAGCAGGTCCTGGATGACGCTTTCCGGAGTGTCGTCGGGGATGCGCCAGGCTGGGATGGTGGCGAACCGGTCGTCGTTGGGGAATTGTTCGAGGGCGGAGCGCAGCGCGACGACGCGGCGGTTGCCTTCCGCGACGGTGCCGTCCGCGCGCAGGTAAATGGGTTCCTGGACGCCGTGCGAGGCGATGATGCTGCGCTTGAGCGCTTCCGTGTCTTCTTGGCTCGTGAGGAGCAGCGTGCACGCACCCTCGTTGCGCTCGCCTTGGGCGAGTTGCTGCATGGAGAACCCGATGCGGGGATTCTCGGGGTCGAGGGTGACGTCAAGCGGGCTTACCTCGACGAGGGTGAGCTCGACGGGTGTTCCTTGGATGTTTCTGGTATAGCTGGCCATTCTTGTTATCCTTTGCTCCCTCCTGCACGCCCTTGCTTTACTCTTCGATTCCGCAGAGGTCGGTGAAGCGGTCGAGTGACTCCTTGAGTTCCTGGACGATCTTTCGTGCTCGAGAGTTCTTGGCCTGGCGGACGCGTTGCACGTCGTCGAGTTGGGCTTTCCTGAGTGCGTCCGTCATCTCGACCATGCGTTTGAAGAGCTTGGACGTGATGACAGGGTTGTCCTCTGCGAGCACGCGTTGGGCGGCGGCGAACCCGTCCCTGGTGAGCGCGGCGATTGCTTCCTCGTCTTCGAGGATTGCGGGGAGGTCGCGGACTTGCGCGCCCTGGTCGAGTCGTCCCTTGCCGACCCAGTCGATGAACTGGCGCTCGTTTTGGGGCGTCGCGAGGATCCAGTCACGGAGCGGTGGTTTCTTGAAGACTTCTTCGAAGTAGCTGAACTTCCTGCTGCTTGCCGGGCCGGGGTACTTCGGGAGGTACTGGTTCTTCATCATGTCGAAGGCCCTGATGAGTTGGTTCACTTTGCTCTTTGACATGCGCAACCGCAGTGCGATCTCGTCTTGGACGAGGGCGAAGTCGTTGTGCATGCGGTACACGTGTCCTGCTTTCTCAAACGGCGTCCACGTGTTCTTTCCTGCGACGTGCATCTCGCCAAGCAGGATTGCGACGTCACGGTCCGCGATGTCGTCGGGGAGGACGCGTGCGGGGATGTTTCTCCATCGTGCTTCGTTGGGCTGCTTCTCGCGGAGCTTGCGGTACACGACGGTGCGGCAGTTTCCTTCAACGACGCGGTGGTCGGGGCGTACGATGATGCGCTCGATGAGTCCTTTGTTGACGAGGACTTGTCGGTACAGGTCGCGGACGTCGTCGTCCGCCCACAGGAGTGTTTCAAGCCGTGCTTGGAGCGCGGCTCCTGTTTCGGTGATGCCGATAGCGACGGTGTTGGCGATTCGTGGGTTGTTGGGGTCGAGCGTGACCTCGTCGAGGGGGAGGTCGATACTCTGTACTTGCACGCGTTTCCCGTCGAGGGTGATCTCGTCGATGACGAGCGGTGCTTCGGGCTTGGTCGCTGTCCGCATGAGTTTTTACTGGAGCTTCACGCCTGCTGCTTTCGCGGCGGCCTTGATGGCGGTGTGGAGCTCTTTGAGGAGTTGCTGTGGCTTGTCCTCTTTGAGGCGTTCGAGTTCCTGGCCCTGGAGGTGCTCGAGGATGGTGGTGGCTTCTTTGAGTTTCTGGAAGGTCTTGGAGTCCGCGGTCGGGTCGGCTTTGCCGACGATGGTCATCGCGGCGTCGATCCCGGTTTTCTTGAGTGTCTTGAGCGCGCTTGCGTGCTTGATGACCTTCTCGAGCTTGCGCACGTCGGTTCCTTGTTTGAGCTTCTTGTCGACGACCATGGTGACGAACTCGTCGATGTTCTCCGGTTTTGCGCGGTATGCTGCGAGTTCCTTGCGCTTGAAGAGTTCTTGGACGAAGCTCCATTTTTCAAGCCCGCCGCTCCCGTTCATTTTTGGCAGGAGCTTTTCGGTCATGACTTCGTACGCTTTGAGGTCACGGATCACGGCGGGTTCTTTCATGCCGAGGGCGAGCGCGATGGCTTTTGCGTCCATGCCGAGGTTCGTGTGCATGTGGTGCATGTGCCCGATCTTTTCGTACGCGCGCCACTTGATCCGTCCCTTGACGTGGTAGCGTCCTTGCAACACGGCGACTTGTCGTTCGGTGATGTTGGGCACCATGACGGCGGGGATGGTTTGCCAACGCGGGTCTGATTGCTTGATCCCGTGGAGTTTCATGTAGGAGGCCGCCCGGCAGTTTCCCTCGATGATGCGGCTGTCTGAGCGAACGTAGATGGCTTCCTGGATGCCGCCGTTGTCACGGATGGACGTGAAGGTGTCATCCACTCCTGGCTGCTCGAGAATGAGTTTCCGCAACTCTGCCTGTCCGATCTTGCCGTCTTTGGCGGCGCGGCGGACCACGTGCTTAATGCGCGGATTGTCCGGGTCGAGAAGTACGTCTTTGAGCGGCATTCTGCGGTGCTCAATTGGGATCTCTTGCCCCTCGATAATGAGATGGTGACCCGTCAAGAGCACGGGCGCTTGGGAATCGGCTGCGATGCTCATCTAGAAGGTTGGCTGCGCTCCTTTGCTTCACAGTTCGTTCCAGTATCATAAATCAGATCGATACTGATGCGAACTCTAGATACCGTAGCGTACTTGAGATCTCTTGTCAATAGCCCGGCACTCTGCGGCAGTGCTATGCTGCGATACTTGCATTAAACTGCTGCAGATTTGTTGCTCGTTTCGTCGCTATCTTGCGTTAGTATTGGGATGTGATTCTCGATGGCATCGTCGGCTACTCGGCGGGGCGCGAGGTCTTCCTTGGCTTCGCGCCTGCTAACATATTGTATTCATTGAGCTACGCGGATGTTCTGAACGAAGATACGGGTGTGGGTTATCAGCGACGCTTCGATTCGGCGCATAGCCTGGACTTCCGCAAGTACATCCAGCTCGAGAAAAGCTCGACCATCCCGCTGACGTTTAACGCGCGCGAGCGGACGGATGGTGCCTGGCGGGTGGAGCGGGACCGAGCGCCCTATGCCCGGCTGATCGTGCCGGATGAACAAACCAAAGTTTTTACCCAGGTCGACTGCCAGCACCGCCTCGGACATCTGAACGACCTCTCCCTAGTGCTGCCGTTCATGTGCTTCCTCGGACTGACGGATCGCGAGGAGATGGAAATTTTCAACATAATCAACGGGAAGGTGCAGGGCCTAAGCCGGAGCCTTTTGGATTTTCACGATTCACGCATGGTTGCGGATCTTGCAAAGGAACGGCCCGAACTCTTCATTGCTATTCACCTGAAGGACAATACTCAGTCCCCTTGGTTTCATCAGGTGAGCCTCGGCGGAAATACCTCGGGAATGAAGCGTCGCGCATCGCTCAGGACACTGCAGACGGCGGTCAAGCGCTTCCTGACCCAAACCGATATTCTCAAGCGGTATCGCGCCGACGTAGTTGCACAGATGGTGCTTGACTTCTGGGCATCAGTATCCGTGCTGCTGCAGGACAAATGGAACAATCCAAGAAAAACGCTGCTTTGCAAGGGTGTCGGCGTTTATGCCCTTATGGGCATCGCGGGTGACCTTATCGATGAGGCGGGCGGGGTTACCGTAGATAAGAAATATTTCAGCAACAAGCTTTCGGACTTCATTCTCGACATCGACTGGAGCAATGGCGGAACGTTCGCTGGACTCGGCGGAGAGGCGGGCGCGAAGAAAGCGCTTGAGATTCTCCGAACTGCCCGCGGAAAGGGAAAGATCCGCCTGATCTCGAATGGCTAACAAGAACATCCTGCTGATTGAGCCTAACTACAAGAACAAATACCCTCCGCTTGGCCTGATGAAGCTCGCTCAATACCACGGGCCAGACGGCAAGCGGGACAAGGTAAAGTTCATAAAGGGCGAAGATGCATCCGTTCTCGGCACTGCATGGGACCGCATCTACATCACAACGCTTTTCTCCTTCGAATTTGCGCGCATCTCGCAGAGCATTGATTTCGCTCTGAAAGTTGCTAACGGTCATGCGGACAAAATCTTTGTGGGAGGAATTGCGGCCAGTCTCATGCCGGAGCAGTTCGCTTCTCGACCGCAATGGCAGGGCATCCGGTTCATCCAGGGCCTACTGACGGGATCACCCTCCAAAGCGCTCAGGCTGGATGAATATTCAGAAGAGCTTTATTCCGACGATCATAGCGGCCCGGCGATCGAAGACCTAATTCCTGATTACAGCATTCTCGACCAGATCGAATACAAGTATCCGGTCCGGGACGCCTATTTTGCCTACGCTTCCCGGGGCTGCATCCGCAAATGCACGTTCTGCGGCGTGCCCAAGCTGGAAGGCGACCAAAGGGACGCGGAATCGATTACGTCGGTCGTCCGGAACATCGAGGCGCGCTACGGCACAAAAAAGGATTTGATCCTGATGGACAACAACGTGGTGGCGAGTCCGCGCTTCCACGAAATCATCGAGGAAATACGAGACCTTGGGTTCTTGCCGGAAGCAAAACTGAGCGTCGGCCGCGTACCCATCCAGCGCCGGGTCGACTTCAACCAGGGCGTGGACGCGCGAATCCTCTGCAAAAGTCCGATGTACCTGCGGGACCTTTCGAGAATTTGCCTGAAACCGCTCCGCATCGCGTTTGACCACCTGGGGCTCAAGATTCCGTACGAAAAGGCGGTCAGGTACGCGAAAGAATTTGGCCTCACGAGCATGTCGAATTACATGCTGTACAACTTTCATGACACGCCGGCAGACCTGTTTGAGCGGATGCGGCTAAACGTAACGCTCAATGAAGAGCTCGACCTTCGTATCTGGTCTTTCCCGATGCGCTATCAACCCACGAACCTGCCGGACCGTACGCATGTGGGAGAGAAATGGACGCGTTACCAGCTCCGCGCCATGCAGATCATCCTTCAGGCAACGCACGGCGTCGTCAGTGGCGACCCGGACTTCTTCAAGCGCGCGTTTGGCAACACGGTAGAGGAGTTCCACGACCTGCTCATGCGCCCACATCACTTCATTTTCAACCGGGAATGGTTCGAGAAGGGGGGCGGCAAGGCTGAATTCACCCAATACAACAAGGAATTCAAGAAGCTAAGTCCGTCCGAGCGGGATGAATTGCTGGGCCTCATCGCAAGCGTTGACCCGAGCGACCTCGAGGGCCAGATCAAGCTCGCCACAACCGCCCGGGTCCGATCCATAATGCAACACTACCTCCCCCTTACAAAAGAAGAGGAAGCCGAAATCTGGGCAAAGCAAAAGGCTTTAAAGAAAAAGGACGATCCGAGCATCATCGTGCCCGATGAGGAGCGCGTGGAGGATGCCGGATTGAACTATGAGGAAGCTCCAGCCCAAGCCAAGCCCAAGAAACGGAAAAAGGTGGCATGAGCACGAATATCGTTCCTATCACTCTTAGGGAAGCGCCCTGGCAGGGGCTGGCGGATGAGATCGTCATTGGGAAAGACATTCTCGAGCTGCTGAGCAGCTCCATGTACGTGGATTCCATGACCATATATCGGGAGTATGCGCAGAACGCCGCCGATTCCATCGACGAGGCGCGGGCTGCCGGTGTTTTGAGCGGTCCTGGAACGATGAACATCATCGTCGACGTTCCGGCAAGGAACGTGAAGATCCTCGATAACGGCATGGGACTTCCGCATGGCGAGTTCGCCAGCCGTCTTACTGCATTTGGGGCGAGCAAAAAACGCGGGACGGGCTCGCGTGGCTTCCGCGGCGTCGGCAGACTTGCTGGCATCGGCTATTGTCAGGAACTGGTATTCCGCTCCCGCGTGCCGGGTGAAAGCAAGGTAAGCGAAATTCGCTGGGATTGCAAGAAGCTCAAGAACATCTTGAGATCGAGCGAGGAGCATCTCGATCTCCGGGCAGCGGTGGAACAAGTGGTGGAGCTGCGGCGCATTCCGGCGGTCAATGTTCCGGAGCGGTTTTTCGAAGTGGAGATGCGAGGAATCATCCGCCACCGCAATGACCAGCTCCTGAGCGCGGCCGCGATCACGAACTATCTTTCGCAGGTCGCGCCGGTGCCGTTCAGCGACGATTTCCCCTTCCGCGACAGAATTCTAAATCACCTCGGGACTAAAGTTCGCCTGAGTGACCTGCAGATTGTTGTAGGCGATGAGAAGGTCTTTCGTCCTCACCAAGGGGCGCTTGAAGTTGCCGTCGGTGTCTTTGACCATTTCACTGATGTTGAGCTGCTCAACATCGAAGGGATAGACGGCGAAACGGCGTGCCTCGGGTGGGTTTTGCATCACGGATATACAGGGGCTCTTCCGGCTGGCTGCAATGTGCGCGGCCTTCGGGTGCGCTGCGGAAATATCCAGGTGGGCGATGACCGGATGTTCGAAGAACTCTTTCCCGAAGCGCGGTTCAACGGCTGGAGTGTCGGTGAGCTCCACGTCGTCGATCCCAGAATCATTCCAAACGGCAGGCGGGATCACTTCGAACAAAACGTGCATTTCCATAACTTGCTGACGCACTTGACGCCCGTGGCGAGGGAAATTACTCGGCGATGCCGCACCAGCAGCGTTCAACGCAAATGGTTGCGTGATTTCGAGCTGAAGGAAATCTCGATCCGCGAAAAGGCAGCCATCATCAAGCAGGGCGCGATTGGGCGCAATGATCGCTATCGGCTTACTGAAGAGATCCGGGCTGGGCTTGCGTTCCTCGACGGTATCATCTCCAAGGGCATTCTTCCCTCCGATATCTCCGCCGGGCTGAAGAAGCGCCGGGAAAGATTGGAACGCGAAGTCAGCAAGATCCTCCAGGCGCCCGTGAGGGCCAGCGCCCTGGCCGATATTCCGTCACCGAAGCGAAAAGCCTATGAACAGGTGATCGGATTGATATACGAGTGCAGTGCAAGCCAGGCCAACGCAAAACTGCTTGTCGACAAGATTCTGGCAAGACTCAATTGAGAAACTTTTCCTCCGATTTTGAAAGCCTCACGACTGTTCCCAAACTCTCCTAGTGTTCGCCGTGTTGGGCGCGCCCCAGCCCGGTCGGCTTTAAGCGATCACAAACTCAATCGAGAATTGGCCGGCTTGAGAAGGTCGACTCCCTGTATCCCGCGTGCGCCGAATCCTCGAAGCCGGAATTACGCGGAATGAGGCGTCAGCGGCCTCGGTCAACGGTTTTCAACGCAATCTGAGCCGGTGTAACGATTGGGACGGGTAGTAGATCGGCTCGGCCTTTCGTGCGCAACTGAAATCCAGAGCAGATGTCCCTTTTGGGAGAGCCCACCTGCTTTTCCGCTGTATCAAAACCGTATCAAAACCCTATCCGAAAAAAAGTATTAGAGTTATCTGTCGAGCGAAGAGCAGATTCCCCAGGTTGTTGGAAACACTGAGAAAATGCGAAACGGAATGGATTGATTGGAAAGAGGCTTCACGCGCCCAAGGCAGGTGCGCTACCAAGCTGCGCGATGCTGTCCGACGCTCGCCGTTCTGGTGCGTCCCGGACGCATTATTTGCGGCCACCTACACCGGATCGACAGCAACTCCAGAATTCAGTCCCGTTAAGCTGGGATGCGGCATGTGCCGCGCTTTCCGGCCTCGCGATAATTCAATGTTTGTGCCATGAGCGAAACAACGCAGCCATATCTTGGTTATTACCCGGAGTCCGAGCTTGTCCTGGGACTGGTTTGTCCCCTCGGCACGAACTATCGAG
Source organism: Acidobacteriota bacterium (assembly GCA_019247235.1). Taxonomy (GTDB): domain Bacteria; phylum Acidobacteriota; class Terriglobia; order Terriglobales; family Acidobacteriaceae; genus Gp1-AA145. Next base: position 5,260 of record JAFAPG010000129.1, on the reverse strand, counting down.
CCGTGCTTCAAACTCTGATCGATAATATGGCCGAATTTGGGTATAAGACGAATGCGATTCGTTTGAGCGACGAGTTCGAAGATGTCCTCACACAATTGCATGCGCCTTTGCCGGATAGCGGCTCGGGCGCAGCCGCCGAAATGCGGAGCAAAATTCTGCTGGGCAATCAGATTCGAAGACTAACGCAAAATGATGTCCTTGCTCTTATTGCTGCCGCCAAAATTGCCAGTTTGCGAGCCGAGGTCGAAAAAGGCGATCCGAAACCACGGCCCTTAGAAGCACACGTGATCGCCACGCTCAAGCATCCAAAAGAAGTGGAGACCCTCCGAAGAGTTTATGGCGCGGGATTTTTCCTAATCGGAATCGCTTCTTCAGAAGACGAGCGTCAAGCATATTTTCGGGAGCGAGCGATCAGCGCTGATGATGCTACTGGGCTTATCGAAATCGATGCTAAGGAGGAATTTGAATACGGTCAACAAACGAGGGATACGTTCCACCTCTCCGATGTATTCGTTTCCTTAAAGGAACATCGCTCACAAATCGGCCGGTTTCTTGATCTACTGTTTGGGTGCCCATACCAGACGCCAACAGCGGAAGAGAGCGCCATGTTTCAAGCTTATGCAACATCGCTGCGATCAGGTGATCTTTCCCGGCAGGTTGGTGCCGCCTTGATTAGCCCGGAAGGGGACCTACTCGCCACCGGATGCAATGAGGTTCCTAAATTCGGTGGAGGGCAGTACGGTACAGAAGCGGGAAACCAACGCGACATGGTTCTCGGATACGATTCCAATGAGATCGAAAAGATGGAAATGGCGGATAGAATTCTGGCCGCACTAGACCCGAACGTAGCCGAAGCTGAGAGGCCAGCCGTTGCCAAAAGAGTTCTCAAACCGAGCGGATTTTTCGATATTACTGAGTTTGGCCGCACCGTGCACGCTGAGATGGAAGCCATTCTAGCGTGCGGACGAAACGGTCGCAGCACACGCGGTGCTACGCTTTACACGACCACTTTCCCGTGCCACAATTGCACACGACACGCAATCGGCGCCGGGATAAGTAAAGTCGTCTACATTGAACCGTACGCTAAGAGCAAAGCGTTTCAGCTCCACAGCGATGCCATTACGGCAGATGAATCCTCCCGAGACCATCTACCATTCCTTCCGTTCATTGGCGTCGGCCCAAGGCGGTATTTTGATCTTTTCTCGCTAACGCTGGGGAGCGGATATCCGGTGGAACGAAAAGGGAAGGGCCGCGTCCTGAACTGGAATCGAGCAGAAGCCACTCTGCGGCTGCAAATGCAGCCAACCTCCTACCTTCAGCGGGAGGTGTTTGCATTTGCTGCTCTCGGGCAACTATTATCAGATGAGGGAGGCGATTAAAGACCGATGGCCATCAATACTATCCCCCAGCTCAAACATGCTGAGTTTTGGGAAAAAATGGAACGCGCCAGGGAAGAAGCGCAGAAGTGGCCTGAGTGGATGAAGGGCTCCCCCGTCAACCGGCGCGAGTCTAAGGAATCCAAGTCGCAAACGGATAAATCCCAAGCCCCCCCTCTACGCACCGCCCGCTATTAAAATCTCTATTGCAAATTTCGCAACAACCGGCTTGCATAATTCGTTCTCCGCAGGATACTGCAGGCATTGAATGTGGAATTGGATCTTCGGAATTGAGTTCAAGGCCAAGGCTGCAACACCCAAGAACCTAAGCTGGGCGAATCCAGCTTACCGGTGATCGCCCGAGCATGATCCTGTTGGAATCGATTTTCCGCACTCTGGTCTTTGGTCGCGAATTGCCCATTTCCCATCAACGCAGTCCAGAATTGGCATCTCGTAACCAAATTTATCGAGAGCTCGCTCCGCCATCGCAAAGGATCCGCGCTGAATGTCCAGAGGCGGGCGTTTCTCCGGTTTCTTCGATATCGTGATTATTTGTGTTTCGGCAAAAGTCGAGCACAGTGTGCGCAGCGCGATCGTGTGCGTTAATATTGGCGTGCGCATCCTATAACGCGCGCAGCGCGTCGGGCCATGCGTGTATAGCCATCAGGCGAACTGACCCGAGTTATGCGGCAGCAGAGGCGCAAACCAAAGGATGCCAACACCATGCTCGCGAACCTTCCGTCCGCATACTTGAAACTCGCTGAGAAAGCGTACGGGAGAAAATTCGCGAATGACGACGATCTGATACGCGCACTCAAGTACGAGACGTTTACTCGACGGGACGAGTTCTTGGCACGCATGAGCGAGTCATTAGGCTATCAGTTCACGTCTCCGTTGGAAGTGTTTCGACTTGCCAGTGGTGAACGGCTATCTGAATTCGGGGCTCTATCGCCCCCTCCAGGTGCGCTATCGGCGCTTGAGATAGCCCGAAAAGCGTTCGGCAGAAGATTCTCAACCCCAAGAGATTTGACGGATTACATCAGCGCGGTACCTGAGCGACGGGAGATGATTTTCCAACGGGATCTTATCGCTGCTGGTTGGAGAGCGAAGAAAAAGACGCCAACGCGCCGAATATCGCTGGCGAGTGCCGACCAGCTGTTGTCAGATCTCGTGGAACGGATTCCGCTGGCAAACGCGAATCGTAAGTTCGCGTTCTTTGTTCAGGAAATACTAATTTACGGTAGCTACTTACGTAAAGAGAAGACCGTGGGCGACATTGACATTGCGATGCAGTTTGTAATGAAGACAGACCCAAAGTTGAATGAACGGGTTGCCTTCTTTATGCGGCGCCATAAAGTCGACTGGCAAGGGGGATACGATCGAGCCGTGACGGAGGTCTCGAAATTCTTAACGAATGGGTCCAAGTACTTTCATGATTCCGATGCCGACAATGTTAAGCGCACGTTTCGCTATCGGGTGATTTATAGGATGCCGAAGCTTCAGCAATATGTTCGGCTCGTCGATAAGACTGCGGATTGGCCTACGGTCGAACATTTACATGAATTTTTAGAGAGAGCCGAGCTAAACGAACGAGCCAAGAAACACCGCACATTAACTGAGCCACCGAGACCGAGAGCATGCATGGGGCGGTAAAGCAAATGCCCGGGCCGGTTCAGGGCGGTGCTTATGAGGACTTTCGTGTTTCATACCCGCAATACCGGCGCCAGGTTCCGGATCGCGTCGGCACCGGGCGTTCTCTGCTTTTCTCAACATCACTTGTTTTTTCCCATGGTCTGAATCCTCTCACGACCTTGCAGAATCAATTCGCCTCCCAATTTGTCTCCCAATTTCAGCGAAAAAAGGCGAACTGGGTGGATCAGCGGTCCTGTTAAGTTATTGATTCTATTCAGAACGTTAGTCTACAATGGGCATTGCAAAGGACTTAAAATCCTTTTCGCCGCAAGGCGAGTGCGGGTTCAAGTCCCGCCCCGGGCACCACTTAGCTGCCTCTAATAGAAATTTACTGCGTAGGTAAGTGCGCATGTTCTTGTCCTCTCTGAGCCTCCAAATACCGTTCCGTACGCTTCCCAGCGTCTTTGATGTCGCGGGCGTCGGTGATGTTGTAGCGCCACAGCATGCTGGCCGTCTTGTGGCCGGAAATCAGCATTGCAATCTTTTCCGGAACGCCGGCGCGAATCATATTGCGCACGGCGGTGCGACGCAGGTCATGAAATAGCAGCTCGGGCACGCCCGCTTTTTCGCAGGCTTGCTTCCAGTCCGCTTTGAAGTCTTTCACCGGCTGGCCGTTTCGCGAGAAGAGCCAAACGCACTTTGGCGATTCGATTTGGCCGCGGCTCAAAAGCATTTCGAGCCAGGGTTTCATGTCGCCATAAATCGGCGCGGTTTTCGGGTGCGATTCTTTGTCACGCGGCCGTTGACGTAGATGAGACCTTCTTGCAGATCCACCCAGCTGCGTTTTAACGCAAGCAGCTCGCCGGTACGCATCCCGAGATGGTAGGCGACGACAAAGACAGGCTTGATCTCGTCCGTGAGCGCGTCCAGGATGAGCCGGTATTTGTCGGGCTCCAGAAATCCTTCGCGCACGTTGTTTTCGGGCAACGCTTTAATGACGGGTATGCGAAATACAAGCTGCGGATCGTGTTCATAGCCGAGCCGAAACGAACGTCGGAGGAGGGCGAGTTCCCGATTGATCGTGGAATTTTTTCTTCCTTCTTTTTGCCGTCTAGCGATGAATGCGTTCAATACCTTGGTGCTGAATGCAACGGCGCGGAGGTGACCGAATTCTGGTTTTAGAAGTCTCTCGATGCGTTGCTCGGCCTCAAGCAGGTCAGCTCGATCATGCAATCGGTGATCCTCTACAACCAGTTGCAGCAGGGCAGATATTCGAACGCGTTCGGCGCCAGCCGATTTTCCGACAGCGATGTCGCCGAGCTTGCGCTGCAAAGTTCTGACCGCCTCGGCATGATCCGTTGTGCCAGAAGACTCGCGAACTTGGCGCCATCCATTCCAGTAAGAAATCTGCCAGATCGCTGAGCGCTTCCGGAGGAACACATTTCCTTGCCCCTTAACGCGTCGTGATGCCCTACTCATGCTGCGGTTTCCTCACGGATCTGTTCTTTATGGGATTCGATCCATTCATCCAGATCAGCTTTATCAAATCGCCAGCATTTATCGAGCCGCACCTTGCGCAGTCGATCGCGGACAACCTTCTTTTTGAAGCTGTCGCGCGTGAGGCCGCAATACTCGGCGGCTTCATCGAGGTTGAAAACGCGTTTGCCAGCACCCGTGCCGGTCAGCGTTTCTTTCAGGTGATCCGCTACGGCTCGCGCGAAAGCTGGGAGATTGATGAAATCGGATGTGGTTGTCTGCATTTGACCTGAGTTAAAGCTCATTTGCTACTCAAAACCTCAAATTCCTCTCGTACCAGCCGTCAAAAATATTTACGCGATATCCTTGCTAGGTGGCCGGCTCGGCACGGAACAGCTCGGGGCATTCTGATCGAATCAGTGCCGCCGGCGGCCTCGGCAACATGAACTGGTCTGAGAAAGTCCTTTTGTGGAGACCCGGCAATCATCGGATGTTTCTATTTAAACCCCATGTGCCTGACTGCAACACGAATCGGAGGTGCATCTGGAACGCAGTTTCACGCAAAATCCCGCACCGACAGGCGGGAATTTGGTGCAGCCCGCCTGGCAAACCGTAATCGAGCTCAGGAGCCGTCGAGGCTGGACCCAGGAAAAGCTTGCTGAAAAGTCTATTCTGTCCGTTCGCACGATTCAAAACCTCGAACGCGGCAAAGCGGCACACCTCGGCACAATCACGAAAATAGCGGACGCTCTTGGGGTTCCGCCAAGGGAGTGCAT
>JAFAPG010000113.1 GCA_019247235.1 Acidobacteriota bacterium | reverse complement strand
GGGCAATCGCCTGACGCAGTTCGGTCAAACCAGCCGACGGGCCGTAGTGGGTCCAGCCGGAATGAAGAGCATCAATGGCGGCGTTGATGATGTGAACAGGCGTATCGAAGTCCGGCTCTCCGATTTCGAGGTGGATGATATCCCTGCCCTCGCGTTCGAGGGTTCGCGCCCGGCTCAGAACCTCGAATGCCGTCTCCGTGCCCAGACGCGCCATACGCTCGGCCAGGCGAAGCTCGAACTGGACAGTGCGGGGCATGAGGCAAAACCGCTAATTCTATAACCAGCTCACGAACAGCCGCCAGAGGCCACGCCATTGAGGACAAGGCAAGCCATAGGTCACCTCAGTCTTGATTGCCATATGTCGGGATACCTTGTTGCACCATATACAACAATCGATCGGCCCTGGCTCCCCAATCACTCGCTCCCGCTTGGGCCATGGCCTTCTGAGCCACGCTGATGGCGCGACTTTTTGCTTCTTCTGACTTTTTGAGTTGGTCCTCGGTTTTATAGATCTCGATCAGGGCCGACCAGCGGTATGCAGCTTGGAACAAGGCTTCGGCAACAGCGGGCGATTGAGGATACTCGTTGGCGTACTTTTCGTATATCTCTGCTTCCTTGGTCGGGCACTTTGATTGGCCCTGCCAGTCGCCACACAATTTGTTGTCGATGAGATGAAAGGCGGACAGAGACGCCCACTTAGTGTTAGGAAATTTCTTGATTACCTTCTTAAAGTAGTCCTCGTTCATTCCCCGGCGAAGATAAGCATCCTGCTCCTTTGCTGACGCCAGCGACATGACATCCACCTTCTCGATCTGCCAGCGAATGTCGGCCGATCGATACATGGCCTCTCCAGCCAACGGCGACTGAGGAAAGAGCTCGGCGACCGCGCCATAAAGGCGCATGGCATCCTGCGCGGCATAGCGGCGGCCATTGCGCTGGCTGGCCTGATCCTCGGAATCGACGGCTTCACCGAAGATTACCTTGTCGCCGTCGGGCGTCGTAGGCTGGATTAAACCTTTGTTCTGCATCCAGCCTGTGACTGTGCGTTCCTCAGTCAGGTTCGCTTCGACATGCACCCAATCGCCGCTGTTACCCAGGAAGATAACCTCGCGGCCACGGTCGACATTGGCGAGTTTTGCCGATGAAGAGTCGGGCGAGAGATAAATCGCCGCTACTCGTATCGTGGTGGCTCGTATGGCGTCAGAGTGGGCGAGTGTCGAGCATACGATTAAAGCCAGCCGAGACAGGCGACGCAGTTTCATTCGCGAATCTCACATTATGCTACAGAGGACGGAGCTTCTGCATCCGATGAAGATGAAATGTCTTTCGACCAAGCTCGCGGTTTTGAGCGAACCTGCGTCACGAGCTGCGATGGTGTATTACTGGCGAATTTGATCGAGCAGCGCGGGGTCAATATTCCCGCCGCTAATGACGGCCACAACCCGTGTCTTCGGAGGGAACAACGATTGGTTGTAGAGCCAGGCCGCGGAGCTGACCGCGCCGCTCGGTTCTGCCAGGGTATTAGGATTTTGGGCCAGCACCTGCACCGCGGAGATAATCTGCTCTTCGCTGACGGTAACAATATCGTCGACGTAACGTCGGATATGCTCGAAGGTCAAGCTGCCGACGTATTGGGCCCTCAGGCCATCGGCACACGTGGAGAGAACCTGCTCCACGGGAAATTTGACGATCTGTCCGGCCCGGAGGCTGGCCTGAGCGTCGCCCGCCACCTGCGGTTCCACTCCAATGACACGTGCATCGGGTTTCACGGACTTGATGGCCGTCGATATACCGCTAATTAGTCCGCCACCCCCCACGGGCACCAGGACCACATCGACTTCTGGCAGGTCGTCGACAATCTCGAGGCCGGCCGTCCCCTGTCCGGCAATGATCTTGGGGTCGTCATAGGGCGGCACGATGATGTATCCATGCTCGGCGGCAAGTTCTTCGGCTTTCATCTGGCGCTCGAGGCCGCTCGGCCCCACCAGAACAATCTCCGCCCCGAGTGCCTTGGTGGCTTCTAGCTTGATCTTCGGCGCATTGCTGGGCATCACGATGATCGCCTTCGTAGCAAGAGAACGCGCCGCGTAGGCTACCCCTTGCGCGTGATTGCCGCTCGAGTATGTGATGACGCCTCGTTGCCGCTCCTGGTCAGGGAGCGAGGCAATTTTGTTGTATGCGCCCCGTAACTTGAACGCTCCGATGGGTTGTAGGTTTTCCGGTTTCAGATAGAGAGTGCGACCCCGGTGTTCAAGGGTCAGCAGGTGCGTCCAGTTCGCAGTTCCTTGAAGGCGGCCCCGCGCCTCGCGAATCTCGGCAAGGGATACCAGCTGGGTGGTGCCGCGGATTGTCTCCGGCGATGAGCGTTCGGAGCCCGACGGATGGACAGCCCCGTGTTTCGGCATACTAGATTTCCAAAATCACCGGCATGATCAACGGCCGCTTT
>JAFAPG010000110.1 GCA_019247235.1 Acidobacteriota bacterium | reverse complement strand
CCTTTGCCTCTTCCAAAGCCTGGATGGCCAATTTCCGAGACACAGTGGGAAAACGTTCGAGAAGTCTTCTAACGTCTCACCGCCTACGAGATAATCGAACATCGTTTGCACTGGAACGCGGGCTCCGCGAAAGACAGGAGTCCCACCTAAAATTCCAGGGTCTCTCAGTATGACTTTCTCGCGGGAATCCATGTGGAGCGCCACTTGCGAACGAGTCTATCAAGTTGTTGCCGAAGCCGAGCTCACCGAGAAAAGACTAGAAAGGGCCGGAAATGGCAGCGGCTCTGGGCTCGGTCGCCCAGAGCCGCCCACCGGCTACCGCAGGGGTTCTGATGCAGTCTAGAACAGGTTCCAGAGGTACTGGTTGTAAACGTCGTGATGGTATTGGACCTCGGGCGCCTTAACGAATGTGCCGAGCAATCGCGGACACCGGTCTGCTGACGCTTTCTTGAGATCGGCATAACGAGCTTTTACATCTCCACCGAGCATGGTCGTGGTCCAGTCTGCCGCCAGGAAGTTGTCGATCGCGGTATAGATGTTGTCGGGCAGATATCGTTCCGCCTGGCGTAGGTTCTTGATCTTTGCAATATCTCCCTGCAGTCCGGTGCGGAAGACCGAGTACATGACCATGTACGGATTAGCGTCAGGACTGACCGAGCGAACCTCGACCCGGGCGGTTCTCTCGTTGCCAATAGGAATGCGAATCATCGAGCCGCGATCAACCGGGGAAGCCTTGAGCTGATTTGGGGCTTCGAAGTGTGGGTCAAGACGCCGGTAGGCATTTACGCTGGCGTTCAGCATCAGGCAGATGTCGTTGCCGTGCGTAAGGATGCGATCGAGGAATGACCACGCTACCTTTGCCAGCTTCTCCTCACCTTTGGGATCCCAGAAGATGTTCTTGCCGTTTTTGCTGACGGAAACGTTGGTGTGCATGCCGCTCCCATTCACCCCTACGACAGGCTTAGGCAGAAATGACGCGGTGTAGCCCATCTTGGTCGCAACCTGGCGGCAGATCAATTTGTAGATCTGTATCTGGTCTGCGGCGGCCACGGCTTCGCCATAGCTGTAATTGATTTCAAATTGGGACGGGGCGACTTCCGGGTGGTCTTTCTCGTTCTGGAAGCCCATCGCGCGCTGAACTTCCGCAGTGGTATCGATAAAGGTGCGCAGCGGATCTCCAGGCAATGAGTGATAGTACCCGCCGGTATTTACGTATTTGAATTTTCCGGTCTCGTGGTAGCGGCGTTCGGCATCGGCTCCCTCGAAAAGGAATCCTTCGATTTCGTTGGCGGCGTTCAGGGTGTAGCCATCGCTCTTAAACAGTTGTTCGGCCCACTGTTTGAACATCCCCCGAATATCGGCTGTGTAGGCTGTGCCACCCTTGTCGATCACATCGCCGAAAACCAGAACCTTGCCGGCGCCGAAGATGTCAGCCGGCGCCCAGTAGAATGCAGCCCAATCGATGCCGAGCCGCAGATCGCTTTCGCGCTGTGCGGTGAATCCGCGGATCGACGAACCGTCGAAGGTGAGATTGTCGTAAGCCTTAATGAGGAACTTCTTGTCGTAGTCGAGCATGTGCAGCCGGCCTTCGAGATCGCTGAACAGCACGGTGACGGCTTTGATCCGGTTTTCATCGGTGAGGTAGCGCAGACGCTCCTCCTGGATCTGGTCAACGGGAACACGGGTCTTGCGTTGCTCTTTGGCTTTGAGATTGAGTTCTTCGAGTTCTTCGTAGGGAATAGCGAGAAAGTTTCGCAGTTCGTTGGACATGCATCTCCTCAGGATGGTCTGGCGAGAAAATCAATGCTGGGAGCAAGGAATTAGACTATCGCGGCACCCGTACGCTCGCTTAATAAATTTAATTGATTCCGGAAATGAAGGGGTTTTATATGGTGGAAAACGGCCGCAGTCAGCACTCAGCAAGCAGTTAACTAAAACAACCACAACCCAGCGCCAGGCCCGATCTGGCCGACAGTTCAGTGGTAAGCGATCAATGCCGAATGCTGCTGAGTGCTGATCCTCAATGCTTTCAGTACAATTGACGTTTTATGGACGCGCTTCTGCAATTCGTCGCCAAGATCATGGTCGTAATTTTCTTAGTCGGCGTGATCGGATCCATGGTGGTCGTTCTGATCAGTTTTGTGGAAGACCTGGAATTGCTGATTGAGACCGACGATGAGACGCGCGTTGACGCTGCCAGACCGCGAGCGTAGAGTTAACTTTCTCCGAAGCGCCTGACTGCTTCTCCCCACGCGTTCGGGATGAATGTGGCAGGCAGGTTCTGCAACGAATGTCCTCTGGTTCCCACACTTTCCTTCCCTCAAACCGAGTACGAATCGTTGTCGCCTCTTCCGTCTCGCTGACATTCATCTCTTTTTGGCGCGCGGCCGCTATCGTCCTG
>JAFAPG010000088.1 GCA_019247235.1 Acidobacteriota bacterium | reverse complement strand
CGATCCGGGAGCGAGAGACAACGAGCATGTTTCTTGGGAAGGTGGGAGGGATTGGCAAATACGGAGGCTGGGTTTTGGCCTTGGCAATGTTTCTTTACGAACCTTTGCTCCTGACCGGCCAAGCGCAGCAATTGACACTTCGTTTTGTCCCCTCGCAGACCAGCATTAGCTTCACCGTGGCCGACATCCTGCATACCATCCACGGTTCGTTTGATTTGAAGAGCGGAGACTTACGCTATGACCCCAACGCGGCGCTCCTCCGTGGGTCTCTGGTGGTCGACGCCACTTCCGGTCGCAGCGGCAATCGGACCCGCGATCGCCGAATGCACGGAGAGATTTTGGAGAGTGCGCGCTATCCCGAAATCGCCTTCCGCGCTGACCGGGTTGATGGACCGGTAGCGATTTCTGGAGCCTCGACTTTACAGGTGCATGGCATGGTTTCGATTCACGGTGCCGAGCACGAGCTCGCCATTCCAGTTCGCGTTCAGATCTTTCCCGACCATTGGGTTGCTGATAGTCACTTTACTATTCCGTACGTAAAGTGGGGCATCAAGAATCCCAGCCGTTTGCTGCTGCGGGTCAGCGAATCGGTGGAAATCGATTTTCACGCGAGCGGCAGTAGCCCCTAATCGGAAGACGGGAAAACCTGAATTGCGCTCAGCTTTGATGCCAGCACGAACAACTCGGTATGCCGCTTGGCGATTGTTTCTCCTCCTCGTCATTCTCTCTGGCGCAAGGGCATCGGCCGCGGACAGCTCTCGGAAACCTGTCGAGGTTTTTATCATCCCCTTCTCGCACCTCGACTTGTTTTGGGGGGGCACCCGCGAGGAATGCTTGGCACGGGGTAATCGCATTATCGGCAAGGCAATTGCCATCGCCTCCGCACGCCCGGACTTCCGCTTCTTGCTTGAATCCGACAACTTCGTCGCTCACTATCTTGACACTCACCGCGGTTCGCGCGAGGTCGAGCTTTTCATACGCCTGGTCAAGGAGGGCCGCATCGAGATTGCCCCCAACTGGGCCAACATCTTCCTTAACCAGCCGGATGGCGAAGTTTTGACCCGCAATATTCTGTACGGCAAGCGCTACGCACGCTCGGCATTCGGAGTCGATCCGCAGGTATTGCATCCCGCCGACATTCCCGGCTTCCCGCCGCAATTGCCCCAGATCCTGGTAGCGTCCGACATTCCATTCCTGGTGATCACCCGCCTAGGCCCGGCGGACCAGTCGCTGTTTCGCTGGGAATCCCCGGCGGGGCCGAGTGTCTTAGTGTGGAACGCGATTCGTGGTTATGCCTGGGGAATTCATCTGCACCTGGCAGATCCTTTGAGCGAGGCCTCTCTCGAGGTGATCGGCAAGGACATAGACCAAATCCATGCCACCACGGCTGCGCCGATATATATGCATTGGGGGCTCGACCTTTGGGCACCGACCGACCGGCTGGTGAGCAACGTCGAAGAACTGAATCGCAGTGAAGTGAGCGCGCACTTTCGTCTGGCCACGCCGGAGGAATATTTCAAAACCGCTCGTCAAACTGCTAATCCGCCTCACCTGAGAGGTGAAATCCCGCTGGGCTGGCCGCATATCATCGATTCCATCCTGCATCTTTGGCAATTAGCCATCCCTGCCAGCACTGCTCTCGAGGAGGCCGAGACATTTGCCGCCGTCAACTACGCCTTGGGCTGGGCCAACTACCCGCGAGAGGAATTTGAGTCACTGTGGAAGGCCCTGATTGAATCCATGGATCACAACCATGATGGCCAGGGCGGCGAGATCGGAGACAGCGAAAAAATCGGGGATTCCGAACGTGTCATTCTTGCAGGCGGGGAGATTCTCCGCCACATGTTGGCAAATATCGCGGAACGCGTTGCCATACCTATTCCCGGCGGCCTTCCCATCGTTGTCTTTAATCCCGTGGGATGGGAACGCGATGATCTGGTCCACACGCATGTGACCTTGTTCGGCGATGTCTCACCCGCGGAACTGAACGATTTTAAAGGCGGAATGCGACTTCTCGATCCTTCCGGTAACCCGGTTGCCTTTAGTATCGAACAGACCAGTGACAACATCTCACGGGCACTCGACCTCAGCTTTATCGCGCAATCGGTCCCGCCACTGGGCTACAAAGCCTTTTTTCTTGTTCCCAACCATAGAATGGAACCCTCAGCCCCGACCTCTGAGATCGCCCTTGATCGCGATCGAGACCAAAAGGATCCGCGGCGTCCGCTGGGCAATGATGTGATCGAAAATACTTATTATCGGGTCACCGTCGACAAGGCAACTGGTCGCGTGACGGTTTTCGATAAAACACTGGCGCGTGACGTGATCCAGGGCCTTGACCTGGTGGGAGTGGAGGAACGAGGCACCAACAACGTGCAGCGCGAAATAGAAACCGGTCGAACCATTCCCCGCAGTCTCGACAATACTGTGCTCGAGGAAAACAGCCCTATTCAAACGATCTTTAAGCTCCTCGGCAACGTTGGCGGAATCCCGGTGGTCCAAAGGCTCATTCTCTATAAAAGTCTCAAGCGGCTCGACATTGAGAACAGCGTGAACTGGAACGAAGCCCGCTTGCTGAATATCGAGATGTTAATTCCGGTGGCTCAGAATGCAGAGATCCATTACGGCGTTCCCTTTGGCGTGGCTTCAATGCAGGACCTCGTTGCGGGCTCCGGTCCGCGGGCTGAGGACGAAATTCAAAGAGATTCATGGCAAAAGTATCGAACCATCCAATCCTGGATCACGGCCAGCACTGCCGAAGGACAACTCACCGTTGCGGCCGATCACCCGCTGGTTAAAATTGAGGAGGGTCTGATTCGCGCCAATATGGTACGTGGACAGCGCTACACCTCAGTGAGAATCGTGCGACATGGGACTGAGGTGTCCTCGATTCAATTCCCTCCACCGGGCCAGTACGTGTTCCGTTATTCCTTGAGTTCTGGAAGCGGCGACTGGAAAATGGCACACCCCTATCAGATCGGCAAGAATTTCGTAAGCCCGCTAATCGCGGTCAGCGTAGTCGACGAGATTTCGGCTAAATCTTTACCCGCGATCTACTCCTTCGCTTCGGTCGAGGAAGGTAATTTGGTCATCAGCGCGCTGAAGAAGTCTGAGGATGACGGCTCCTTGATCCTGCGTCTCTATGAAACCGCCGGCACCTCGATTGAGACTTCAGTGAAGTTTATGGGAAATACCGGCGTATTCCGAGAAACGAATCTGCTCGAAGAGAACGCGGCGTCCTCTGACCAGACGATAGTGCGCTTCAAGCCATTCGAAATTAAAACTCTTCGGCTCGACCCTCGCGCGTTCAGGCCGAAACCATCCTTGCCGGGGATTTCCCACATTGTTCGGTGAGATGGCGCCCGCCTCGTGTCTCTTTATTCCAGCAGCCAGGGAGAAACAAACAAGCGCTTTCTACAGAAGCTGGAGTTTCCCAGGAGTGAACACCTTCAGCCCGCGATATGACAACACTGAGTAGGTATTGACGGGCAGACCACTTTATTCCTTTTGTTCCGACCACACGCCGCGGTCTTGCACGCGAGGAAAAAGACTTGTCTTATGATCATCGAGATCATCCGAATCCGACTACCGTGGTCGGGTCATTCCCAGGCACTCCGCCAGCCGACAAAACAGAGCGCGCCAGTGTGAGCTAACTTGGAGAAAACTCGGGCGACGAGGCGGCTTTCAGGAGAGCCGGAAGCTGGTAGAGCTGATATCGGCTTTGTCAGCTTGAGTAATCGGCGCACTCTCCTTCGGCGCCGTGCAGACCTCATCCCAGGTCGACAATAGAATCAAGCATTTACCCGGATTTTTGTTCGAATCCCTACATTGCTGCGGCAGCATAGGCGTCTGGCGGAATCGAGTTTAGCCCCGTTCTCTCGGTC
>JAFAPG010000911.1 GCA_019247235.1 Acidobacteriota bacterium | reverse complement strand
CAGGCTGCGGTCGAGGAGGGCCACGTGGGCAGCGTGATGGCCTCCTACAACGAAATTGATGGCATACCGTCGCACGTGAACCATTGGTTGCTCGACAAAGTCTTACGCCAGGAGTGGGGGTTTGGTGGCTTTGTTACTTCTGATGGCGAGGGCTTGCAAATGCTCGTCCAAACCCATCATGTAGCAGCTACCAAGGCTGATGCCGCCCGTCTGGCGCTCGCTGCCGGCGTTGATTATGACCTATCCGACGGCTCGGTCTACAGAACTTTGCTCTATCAGGTCAAAGAAGGAATCGTTCCCCAAAGCCAATTGGATCGAGCGGTACGGCGGGTTTTGCAGGCCAAGTTTCGCTTGGGGCTTTTCGAAGATCCCCTGGTAGATCCCGACTACGCCGAGAAGACAACCAATAGCCCGGAGCGTCGCGCTCTCGCCTTGAAGACGGCAGAAAAAAGCATTGTGCTCTTGAAGAACGAAGGCAATCTGTTGCCCCTGGACTTGACCAAGCTTAAGACCATTGCTGTTATTGGACCAAATGCCGATGGCCTCCATCTGGGTGGATACAGCCGCATGCCAGCGCACGGGGTCACTCTGCTCGAGGGCATTGAACAACGAGCGGGGACAAAAGCCAAGGTGATGTTTGCCGAAGGATGCCGTTTTACCAATAAGCATCAGGACTGGCATGGTTGGTTTGACAACGACGTCGACTTGTTGGATCCCAGTACGCAGAAAGAGAATATCGAACATGCCACCGACCTGGCCAAGCATGCCGACGTGGCCATTGTGGTCGTCGGAGAGAATGAGAGCACGAACCGTGAGGCTTGGGCGGAAAACCACCGCGGCGATCGCGATTCCCTGGACTTGCTGGGCGCACAGAATCAACTCGTCCAGGCGGTAATCGAAACCGGCACTCCCACGGTGATTATTTTGGTGAACGGCAGGCCGCTTTCTATCAATTACATAGCCCAGCATGCTCCGGCAATACTTGAAGCCTGGTACTTGGGCCAAGAGGGAGGCACGGCGGCGGCCAATGTGTTGTTTGGCGACGTCAATCCCGGAGGTAAGCTGCCCATTACCTTTCCTCATTCGGTGGGAGACCTGCCGGACTTCTACAATCATAAGCCTTCGGCCAACCGCAGCTATGCTTTTAGCACTCGCCAGCCGCTTTTCCCCTTCGGCTATGGCCTCAGTTACACAAATTTCAAATTTGAGAATCTGCGCATTGAGCCCTCCCAGATCATTAGCGGAGGGACGGCTAAGGTGAGCGTCGATATCACTAACAATGGGTCGCGAGAAGGAGACGAGGTGCCCCAGCTTTACATTCACCAGAAGATTGCCTCGGTTACACGGCCGGTCAAAGAGTTGAAGGGATTTGAGCGAATTACTCTGAAAGCCAACGAGAAAAAGACGGTGCAATTCACTATCACGCCCCAGTCTCTCGCCCTGCTGAATGCCGAGATGAAACCCGTGGTGGAACCTGGCGTCTTCGAAATCATGGTGGGGCCGAACTCGGACGAAACCAGCATGGTCAAACTGGTCGTCGTGAGCCCCACCGGGGACACCGGGGCGTCGCCCCAACCCCTGCCCCCGGCCGGCTCAGAGTCCGGGGTGGTGAGCAATTTTGACAATTTGCAGGTGGCTGCTAACTTTGGCTCCTGGATGACGATCTCCGACCAGATGGCGGGGGGTAAGTCGACGGTGTCAATGCGGGCAGTTGAAGGTGGCGCCAGGGGCTCGCGAGGAGCCCTGGAGGTAGCAGGCGAGCTTGTTCCAGGCGCGCGGTTCACGTGGGCCGGAGTGTTATTTCATCCGGGTTCCTCGCCCGAGGAGGCGGCGAATCTCTCAAGCAAGCGGACACTCTCTTTTTGGGCTAAAGGCGATGGCAACAGTTATTCCGTCGCGGTTGAGACCGAGGAGAATGCTGGCCAGACTCCCAAGATGCAACCCTTTGTCGCGGGCCCTGAATGGAAGCAATATTCCTTTCCTCTAGCGGCTTTTGACACCGATGGGCACGATGTAATCGGAGTTGGCTTTGTGCGTGGACTCCAGAAGGGGAAATTCTCCTTCAAGATTGACGAGCTTGAGATTCGCTGATCATCCCTGGCGGCTGCTCGCAGGCACTACCCCGCGTCGAGAAGGCCAAGCCGCGGCCACTATTTAGAATAGCGCTGTGCAAATTCTCCTATCGGCGGGTGAAGCATCGGGCGAAATGTATGGCGCCGAATTAATGCACGCCTTACGTCGCTCCTTCAGGCCCAGAACCCTCGATTTTTTCGGCGTCGGGGGTCAGAGAATGCGCGATGCCGGTTGCGATCTTGTAGTTGACGCTCGCGATCTGTCCGTGGTTGGAATCACGGAAATCTTGAGCCACTTGCCAAGGATCTGGCGTCGCTTTTATCACCTGATCGCAGAAGCCGAACGTCGGCGGCCAGATCTTGCCATCGTTATCGACTCGCCTGCTTTCAACTGGCGAGTGGCGCGGGAGATGAAAAAACTTGGGGTTCCGGTTGTCTATTATGTCTGCCCACAATTTTGGGCCTGGCGCCAGGGCCGAGTGCGGCTCCTGCGTGCCTATGTCGATCTTGCGCTGGTGATCTTCCCCTTTGAAGAAGAATTTTACTCTCATCGTGGGGTGAAAACCCTCTTCGTAGGCCACCCCCTCGCCGATCTCTCTCGCCCGAGAGTCTCGCGTAGCCAATATGCTGCCGAACATGGGCTGGATGCGTCGAAGAATTGGATTACGTTAATGCCCGGCAGTCGCGTGAAGGAGGTTGCTATGAACCTGCCTGAGATCCTAGCTTCGACCTCACTGCTGAATCAGGCCTTTGAGTTCCTTTTGCCGGTTGCCCCAACGCTTGTCGGCACACGGATGCCTGGCTGGATGGCCGAGCAAACGGCCAAGTCGGGGCAACCAATTCACCTGGTATCTGAGGCGCTTCCCGCCCTGGCCCATTCCCGTGCGGGAATCATCG
>JAFAPG010000814.1 GCA_019247235.1 Acidobacteriota bacterium | reverse complement strand
TTGGTCTCTGGAAGCTCTTTCTTAATTTGTTCAATTGCCTTCAGGGTTTCGATGCCCGCCGAGCGATATTCTTCTTGACCTGTAGAGATGGGCAGGGTCAGAGCGTCAAAAATGAGATCGACGGGGCGGATTCCGTATTTGTGGGTTGCCAGATCAAAAATCCGCTTCGCGATCGCCGCCTTCTTCTCCGCCGTTAAGGCCATCCCTTCTTCATCGATGGTTAAGGCGATTACGGCAGCGCCATAGCGTTTGGCCATGGGCAGGACCTTCGATGTGCGCTTTTCGCCGTCCTCCAAGTTGATGGAGTTAATGATGGCTTTACCGGGAATCCGCTTCAGGGCTTCTTCGACGATGTCGGCCTCGGTCGAATCGACCAGAATGGGGGCGGGTACACGGGTGGCAATTCGCTCGAGAATCGAAGTGATGTAGCCTTTTTCATCCTCACCGACAATCGCGCAGCACAGATCGAGCATATGCGAGCCGTCGTTCACAAGTTTCTTGGCCAGGGCGAGAATATCGTCGTACTTCTGACCCCGCACCAGGCTGCGGAAGTGTTCGACGCGTGTGGTGGTGTTCATTTCTTCGGCAACCACCAGGGGCTTGGGATCAAGATCAAGGGGAACGGACGTGTAGGCGCTGGCTGCGGCTGCCTGGGGCCTCACTTCCCTCTTTGCCGGTTCAAGGTTTGCCACCTCCGCGATGACAGCTTCGAGGTGCTCGGGAGTCGTTCCGCAGCAGCCTCCGACAATGCGAACGCCATAATCTTGAACAAAGTGCCGATGGTACTTTGCCAGTTCTTTGGGACTTAACTTGTAAACTGCGTGGCCGCTTTCATTTTGCGGAAGTCCGGCATTAGGCAAGATGGAAATTTCTCGGCTGGAATTCGCTCCAAGATATCGCACGGCGTCATTCATTTCCGCAGGGCCAGTAGCACAATTCATTCCCAGAACGTCCAGCTCCAGCAGTTCGAGGGTGGTCAGCGCCGCCCCGATTTCGGTGCCGAGCAGCATGGTCCCAGATTCCTGCAGTGTCACTTGCACTTGCAGAGGAAGCCGCTTCCCGTTTTTCTGCATGGCATCGAGCGCAGCAATGGCCCCGATCTTCGCCTGCAGCAGATCCTGGCAGGTCTCTACCAGCAAGATGTCGACGCCAGCCTCAATTAAGGCAATCGCCTGCTCTAGGTAGGCGTCAAGCATCGGTTGAAATGCGATATGCCCAAGCGAGGGAAGTTTTGTGGTCGGGCCAATCGAGCCGGCAACGAAACGCGGCTTGTCTTTCGTTGAGAACTGCTGCGCAACCTCCTTAGCCAGCTTCACCGCCGCATTATTGATCTCCGCAACCCGGTCGGCGAGGCCAAATTCCCCGAGCACGATGCTGGTCCCGCCAAAGGTGTTGGTCTCAATGACGTCGCAGCCGACTTTGAGAAAGTCGGCATGGATGTCACGAATAATGTCCGGGCGGCTTAAAACCAGAACTTCGCTGCAGTTTTCCTTGCCCCAGTAGTCATCCAGGGTGGGATTGCGGCTTTGGATATTGGTACCCATGGCGCCGTCATAGACGACGACTCTTTGGCGCACGATTTCGAGAAAATCACTCATGAAAACTCAAAACGCAGCCTGCAGCCGCAAACCTGAAGGATGATCCAGTTATGGCTGGAGCAATAATCGACGATAAACAAATGCCGGCCCCTAAATAGGACCGGCGCGAGATTCACCCCAACACCTATCGAAGAGTCATTCCCCGGGCGCGACTTCTGCGGGCGCGCCGCCGCTAACTTCCGCCGCGTTGAACACAGGATTCGCTCCCAGGTGTGCTGGCGTCGGGGCCAACAACTGCTCTTTGCGGTAGATTAAGTTGGTAGCGTTGAAGGTGGCCAATTCAAAGCCATGTCCGTGAGTAATGGCATCGGTCGGACACGCTTCCACGCAATATCCGCAGAAAATACAGCGGTTATAGTCAATGTTGTAAACCTTGGCGTATCGTTCAGCGCCACTCACCCGATGTTCGGCGGTATTTTCTGCGGCCTCGATGTAAATGCAATTTGCCGGGCAGTTGGCCGCACAAAGAAAGCAGGCGACACACTTTTCCAGGCCATTTTCGTCACGTTGTAGGACGTGGACCCCACGAAAGCGTTCCTGTACCTTGGCTCCCCGCAATGGCCCAGGCCCATCCGGATAGTTTTCGACCACCGTGGGCTGGAACATCTCGCGAAAGGTGATACTCATGCCCTTGGCAATGGCAGCTATGTCTTTGAGGATCGGCATCATTGTTAAGTATAGCGAAACCGCTGGATAGCGTGAATGCCTCGGCTGCCCGCGAGACCTCGGGTGCCTAGGCAGACACGACGAGAGCTGATCAGAATTCGCTTCGCGCATCGTCGATTGCCACAGAAAAGACTGACGCCCAACCGCCCTCTACCCCTGGGTGGAAGATGCGCATTGGCTCTGAACTCATTACGCGATGCTGCTTAAATATGGCGCACTGAACAATACTCGAGGATCGCGCTTGAGAACCCTTGAACCTGCGTCCGATGTCGCACAGGCGCTTCCGGACCCGAAGCACCGTCAATACGTCAATCGCCGAGGCCCAGAAACCTTTCGATTGCGAATAGGAATCCGTCGATTGGCATACTCGTATTAAAATGGTGAGCCGTCCCCTTCTGTAGGTCGGTAAGTCATTTCATTCATCTCGGAGGAAATATGAAACTTACACCCGGAAAACTTGCCGGCTTGCAACGAGTGTCAGACAAACGGGGGGTAATTGCGGCTGCAGCGATGGACCAACGCGGATCCCTACAAAAGGCGCTGGCGAAAGAAAAAGGCAGCGATATCAGCGACGCAATGATGGAAGAGTTCAAGTCACTCGTAACCGAGGTGCTCACACCACATGCCAGCGCCATTTTGCTCGACCCAGAGTGGGGACTCCCGGCGGCGAAGCGGCGCGCGAGAAATGCCGGCCTGCTGCTCGCTTATGAAAAGACCGGGTACGATAAGACTGGCCCGGGCCGCTTACCTGATCTCCTCGACCACTGGTCAGTAAAACGTTTGAAGGAAGCTGGAGCCGACTGCCTCAAGATTCTTCTTTACTACACTCCCTATGACCCCAAGAACGTCAACGATAAGAAGCACGCTTGGGTGGAGCGCATCGGCGACGAGTGCCGCGCTAACGACATTCCTTTTTTCCTCGAATTTGTGGGGTATGAAGAAGGGGCCGACGAGAAAGGCCTCGAGTACGCGAAGAAAAAGCCTCACATTGTCACCGAAAGCATGCGCGAATTCAGCAAAGAGCGCTACGGTGTGGACGTACTCAAAGTGGAAATACCAGTAAATATGAAATTCGTAGAGGGGACTCAGTCCTTCGCCGGACAAAAAGCCTACAACAAAAAGGAAGCGATCGAACTCTTTCATAAAGCAGCCAGTGCTGCCAGCAAGCCCTTTATTTACCTCTCGGCTGGTGTCAGCAACGCCGAGTTTAGCGAAACGTTGGAGCTGGCAGGCGAGAGCGGGGTCAAGTTCAATGGAGTGCTTTGCGGCCGTGCTACTTGGAAAGACGGCATTCCCGTCTACGCCAAGCAGGGGCCGGCTGCATTCCGAAGATGGCTTGAGAACGAAGGCGTTGCGAATATTAGTAACGTCAACGCAAAGCTAAAAACTGCGACTTCATGGTTCCCGATCTATGAGGTTGAGCCGGTCATGGCTGGGGCCTAGCCTGGTTCTTTGCAGAGGTACAGGCACCTCTCTCGTACCTGTACCTTTTCTGTCAGAGTTTCTGGCTCCCTAGGACGTCCGGGCACCCTGCCCAAGCCATTCGCGACATCGCGCCTCAAATTCAAAATTGAATCGCCACCTGAGCAACCCAGCCTGCTTGCCTGTCCGTTACAAGATGACTGTCGCCGGGAGCGCGGCCTGAGAGCGCCGCAGCAGGTGGCGTATTGTAATGGCCATGAAATTTCATACCGAATATCTCAAGTTTCACACACGCAAGCATCGTGAATACATCCACATCACTCCGCAAGTTGAAGCTGCGGTTAAAAAAAGCGGTATTAGAGAAGGCATGGTGCTAGTCTCGGCCATGCACATTACCGCAGGGGTTTACGTCAACGACGACGAAACCGGGCTTATTGAGGACATTGATCGCTGGCTTGAAGGACTGGCCCCCTATCGCGAAGGCTACCGGCACCATGAGACCGGTGAAAGCAATGGAGATTCGCACTTAAAGGCCTTGCTCGTGCACCATCAAGTACTTGTCCCTATCACCGACGGGCGCTTAGACTTTGGTCCTTGGCAGAGAATATTTTATGCCGAATTTGACGGACGTAGAGACAAACGAATAGTTATCAAGGTTATGGGAGAGTAGGATTCGAGCAGATTGTGAATATCGGGAGAGTCCATGAGCGCTGACGAACTACAGGAACTCCATGAGAGTGCGGAGCATGGTGCCCATCATCCTTCGATGGCGCCCGTTTCATTAACCATGGCCATTCTTGCCGTATTGGTGGCGGTGGTGTCTCTGCTCAGCCACCGGGCACACACCGAAGAGGTAGTCCTGCAAAATAAATCGAGCGACCAATGGGCTTATTACCAAGCCAAGAGTATCCGTCGCCACACCGATGAGATCTTCGCCGACTTCGCCTCGATCATGTCCACCAGCGACGCGAAAAATGCTGCCAAATTGAAGGAGAAATATCAGTCTGAGGCCGATAAATACCGGGACCAGCAAAAAGAAATTGACAGCGAGGCGCGAAAGGTCGAAGAAGAGACCAGCCATGAGCGCCGTCGCGCTGACCGGTTCGACCTCGGCGAGGTGTTCCTTGAAATCGGCTTGGTTGTGACTTCGATTACTTTGCTCTCCGGCCGGCGCTGGTTCTGGTACGCAGGAATCGTGCTTGGAATCGTGGGCCTAGCGGTTGCTGCAAGCGTGCTTTCGCTCGCCTGAGGTCCTTAGAACATCCTTGCCCGAGTGTTAATTACCACCTGCTCAGAGGTCAGGTGCTTGGCTTGCCAGAGTTGTCATATACCCGTGAAAAAACCTTCTTGCCCCGATGTACCCGGAGCTATAATCAGAGTGATCTCTGCCCGGGGCCGCTCCAACAGCCCCAGACGGAACGCAAGAACAGCTGGTGGTAAGAGGTGGATTTATGTCGACACTGTTCGAGCTTCTGATCGCGTGGGGAGTGCTCACAGCCGCTCTAGTTGCCCTGCTGATCTATCGAGGCACGTTGACCATGCATGAGGACGACCAGCTCTTCTTGGGCGAGTCAGAGTCCCACATGGCACAAGAGCAGATGGAGATCATGCAGCGGGTCAATAAACTGGGTCCATTCGTCAAAGTCCTGGGGACGGCGTCAGCCGTTCTGATTCTGACGATTGCTGGGGTTGCGATTTATCAGGGCCTGACACAGGTCCAATAGAGGCCCCCCAACTCAGATCCGGCGCAGCTATGCGCTTGTGTGCTCACCCGCACGTCAATTAGCATCGGACGCGAGGAACTCTCGTAGTTTGTTGCGTCTGAGCCATGTTCTTGAAGCGAATTGCCATTGTGGGCGGCGGTCCGGCTGGAGCGTTTGCTGCTCGGGAACTAGCCGCGGCCGGTCGCGAGATTTTCCTTTTTGACGAAAAGCTGGCTTGGGAGAAGCCCTGTGGTGGCGGTCTCACTAGTAAGGCTTTGCAACGATGGCCTTTCCTTGTCGACTCGGCGCACCAATCTAATTGGATCACTCATTGCCAGCTGGTTTCTCCCTCAGGACGCAAAGTCGCCTTTCAGCTTGATCGCCAGATTGCCATTTTTTCCCGCTTTACCTTGAACGGTTTCCTACTCGAGCGAGCGCAGGCAGCGGGAGCTCGATTGCTTCGCCAACGGGTGGTCGAGATTGAGGGGAAGCCTGGCGATTGGAACCTCAAAACCCGCGTGGGTAGCTTCCAAGCAGATTTTGTGGTGTTGGCGGCAGGTGCGCGAAGCTGTTTACGGGCCAAATTCTCCTCTTCTCTTACTCCAGAAAACCTGATGGTCGCAGTTGGGTATTACATTCCGGGAACAGGAAAACTTGTGCAGATCCGGTTTGTTCCGGGGCTGCACGGTTATCTATGGGTTTTTCCTCGCCTCAACCATCTTTCTGTTGGAATCTGTGGCCGCATGCAAAGCATGAGTACAACTGTACTGCGTCAAATGCTCGACCGTTATTTACCGGAATTCGGTCTCACCATGAAAAGCGCCACCCTGTACGCGCACATCCTTCCTTCGCTTGTTCCCGAAGCGCTCGAGAAGACCGCGTATGGCGGTCGTGGTTGGGCTATGTTGGGGGATACGGCCGGATTCGTGGATTCCATTACTGGGGAGGGA
>JAFAPG010000610.1 GCA_019247235.1 Acidobacteriota bacterium | reverse complement strand
CGTCACATCGACCACCACAGTTTCCGAGGTCACAAGCGAATACCTAGAAGATGGCCGATTGCACATTCTGCAAGACAAACAAATTCCACCCTACGTCATGATCTTTCGCATTCACGGTCCATTTCTTTTTGGAGCTACAGACAAGATCAACGATATCGCGGCCCGGATCGATGAAATGCCAGCTGTTGTAGTGCTACGCCTGCGCAACATGACGGCACTCGACGCGACAGGGTTATATGCACTCGAAGAGTTCGCCGACGCGATCCATGCGAGTGGAAGAGGATTAATATTCTGTGGTGCTCTGCCACAGCCCGCGAAGCTGATGAAGCGTGCGGAATTCGAGCAGCATGTCGGAGCGAAGAATATCTGCCCCAATGTCGCTGCAGCACTCGCACGGGCAGAGCAGATGTTCAAAGAGATGGCAGCTGCGAAGCAGGCTATCAAAAGCGATTTCGTGCCAGAAGCAGCGGCTGCGAAAGTGTAACGCTCTCGCTTTATCCTGAGAAACGATCCCCGATTGCCAGAGGGTACAGTAGTAACGCATCGTGTGACGGTTGGTCTAGAACTGCTGCCTGAAGTATGGGACTGCTCTCGTCTCCTGATCTTGACAGCAGTTCACACGGATGTGTTGCCAGCCGAGCTCGTCGCTTGTCGGGAGAACAATTGCGCAGGTTCGATAGCAGCGGAGGTAGTGACCCAACTGGGAGTTGCCGATCGCTCCCAAGGCATCCTCCGCAAGGTTTGCTGTTAGGCGTTCAGGCACCATGTACCGGCGGAATATGTCTGCAGTCGCCGGATCGCGATAAGGTTACTCCCGTTTTGGTGGACATCGTAATCGCCGAACTCACCGCAAACGGTGGTCGGACAGTCTTCCTGTGGCAGAATGCGCACAGATTCCTTTGGAGCCTGAGTGACTTTGGCGTCGCAAAGATTGCACGCAACCTCGTTTATACGTGTGCCGTCCCAGGCGTTTATCTTTCGCCTAACTTCACATCCGCTATTTTTGTTGCAGGGACTCGATATAGTGGGTCAAATTTGCGATCCGCTGTTGCACCTGCGATTCATGTCCTTGGCTCATGCGCCAAAATACCGGGCCCCATATGGGCATATCGTTATTACCATGAGCAGTGACCGTAGCTTGTCCCCGAAGAATGCTTGTCACGCGGTTCGCGGGAAATTTTCCTCCGTTGTCCTTTGATAGGGCGGTCAGATCCGCCGGAGCGAATTTCAGCGCCGGTGCGGCAGGTCCATCGCCTTTTCCGCTCTCGCCATGGCAGGAAGCGCAATAGGCTTTGAACATTTCTTTCCCGGAAGCTGATGAAGTTGCCGGCGCAGGCACATGTTTCAGTTCTGGCTGCTGCTGAGACCGTCCAACGACGATGGCAGCGAGACAAAAAATCGATACACCAGTGAAATGACGAAGAGACATAGAACCTCCCTACACTTTCACAAGTAGATGCAGCACTCTAACTCGAAACCTGTCAAAATCAAACGTGTTTATTTTCCAATTCCCTGTTCGCGATTCGGGCACCATACAGCGCGCCGCGATTCTAGTTTTCACACTACCAAGGCTCGCGGTACGATTATCGAACACCCCGTGATGTTCGGGACGTGCGGGCGGGTTCAGTTTTAATTTACTTCCGCCCACAAGAGCCGATTGCACAATTCCATGTCGCAACTGCCATGTCAGTCTCTACGGTTGTTTTCCCTGTTCCACACCCAAGTCGGTCAAGATTTTGGGTTGTTTTTCGTCGACCGCAACCATGCTGTGGCATGCCGTACAATCCTGGGTGATGGTCTTTCCATCATTCCGTGCGTGCTGCTCGTCATGACAGCGGAAGCATCCCGTAAACTCAGTGTGTCCAATATTGTTGGGGTAGGTTCCCCAAGTGATATTCATTTGCGGAAACACATTTCTCTTGTAAATTGCCAATATTTGTTCGGCGGCTCGGAGAACGTCTTTATGGCTTTGCTCGTAAAGCTTGGGATAGTTGTTCTGGTAGTAGCTCTCAAAGACAGCTGGAATGTTCCGAGCCGCCTCGGATTGGCTTGAATAGTTCTTCTTCAGAACTTCCAGGGCCCACTTCTTAGCAAACGGCAAAGTCGACGAGATCTGACCTGCAACAAAGCCTTGATCCAAGGCCCTTTCGGGCGACTGGAAGACGTGTGTTGGACGGTTATGGCAGTCCATGCAGTCCATCACCCGGACCTTTGATGGATCCGGTTGCGGAGTTCCCGCAGTCACGAATACCGAGGTCTCGCCCGCTGCAGTGTACTCTACCCAGGGAATATTCTGCCGGCGATCGTCGCTCGGGTAGTACCGAACGCGAACTCCTTCACCCAAGTGGCGTCCGTGGATGCCCAAGCGGCTTTGTCCCCCGCCGACGTGTAGCAGCAGTACCGTGTGAGTCAGGGTATTCTGCTCATCTTCGGCGTAGGTGGGAATATCTACCAGTCGGTCGTCAGCAAAATGCTGGGACCAATGGCAAGTCTCACAAGTTTCCTTCGCCGGACGTAGGTTACGTACCGGAGTCGGAATGGGTTTAGGATAGTTATGCAGCATCACTGCGAACACCTGTCCGACACCAGTAATCTTGCTCCGTAAAAACCACGATGCGCCCGCACCAATATGGCAACTTACGCATTCCACGCGAGCGTGGGGAGACACCTGGTAAGCCGTGAATTCTGGCTGCATAACCGTATGACATGTTTGACCGCAGAAGGAGACGCTGTCCATATAGTCGATCGCGCTGTATGTGAACTGACTAGCAATAACGATATTCACGAAGGTTGTAACCAGGACGAACATTGTCAGCCGGCGGAGGTTGGGGTTGCGAAGATCGAGTGGAAAATCCCCGAGGAGCGTTTGGGAAATACGCTGCTTTCGCCGGCGCCAATAAATTCCTAGCGGAATCATGACCAATCCCAAACCGAAAATACATGGCAGCAGGAGGTAAACAATAATTCCAAAGTACGGATGAGTTATTCCTCCCCTTAGGGTAACGGGCAAGAACAATAACCAGGTTACGGTCGCGATGGTAACGAGTACAACGCCAGTAAGACTGACAACGTTGTTGGAGAAGAAGAGAAATGGTGTGATCCAAGAGCGTAGTGTCACCTTCCGCCGTCCTTATTGGCAGGCGATGATCGATGCTCTGGGCGGCGTGATTTACGTATCAACCCGGCACTCTTCACGTAATAGACGTCAGGACCGAAGATCATGAAATTCAAATGCCCAATGTGAATGGCATGGAACGCTAACATTGCCCCGTAGAAGGAAAGGGACGTTGATATGTCGAGAATAAGTTTTGCCATGACTCTAAGTACAAGACCATTGCATGCAGATCACAGCCTCTCTCCCTTGCAACTGCCTGCAAGAGGATTGGGAAGGGCAAGATTTATATGAAAAGTGCCAGTCACACCCGTCTGCGATGGTAATCCCCGCCCTCAGCGTTCTGCGCACGCGATGCACTGCGCTGGCCGGAGTCTTCACTTCATTTCCTTAATATAGCTAACCAATCCCGAGATTTGCTCATCGGCCAGCTTACCTTTGTACGCTGGCATCTTGCCCTTGCCTTCGCTGGTGATCTTCACCCAGTCCGCTTTTGAGGCTTGAGCGACCCCTGGGTCCTGAAAATCCTTCGCTCCCAGTTTCTTTCCCATGGTTGTCCCCTTACCATCGGCCCCGTGGCAGCCTTGGCATTTGGACTTGTAGAGATCCTGCGTCTTCTGGTCGGCAGCGGAAGCGCTGATTGGCAGAAAAGCAACAACACATCCCAAGAAGAGAAATGGCCGGTTTAATTTCATCCTGGTCCTCCTTTTGTTTTCCACCCTTCACATCGAGTAACCCATGGATAGCGTAAAGGCGTTTCCGCGAAAATTTCGCGGGGCTGTCGGCCCCGGATTGGAGTCCTCGTGATAACCGTAGTAGTTCCATGCAGTTTTGTAGGTCAAGTGTTTGCTGAGGTCGATTGCCAAAGTCGCTTGTGGCAAGTGATAGCGGTAGCTGAGCGGACCGGGTGGAGCGTTCGGATTCAAGATCAGGGTACTGCCAACGCTGCTGGTGACCGTATAGCCAACGCCGGTGCTGACGCGCCGCAAGAGACGAAACAAGAGGCCCGCACCTGCGGCATGAGTATTCTCGGAATAAGAGGACAGCCCAGAGGCAAAGGGCGCGCCGCCGCAACTGATCGCCACCGGCGGAGACGGCGTTGCCACAAAACAGATGTTGGTACGCGAAAAAAGGTCGTTGTAATCGTAGTTTAGATCCAGAGACAATCTCTCGTTCGGATTCACGGAGGCAGTGAAGCCGTAGCTGCGGTTATGATCCAAATGGCCGACATCAGATATGTTGTTCCGGCCTTCGCGGATCACAATCACGGACCCGAGATTGATCCAGTTCCGGGGTTTGTAGTTTGCTCGCAGGCGATAATCTTGGAACTGCCGCGGTACTATACGGGTAAAGCTGTTGTCCGCCGAATACAACTCTGTATCGAAGCTGACACGGAAGCTATTCGTGGGCCGAGCAGAGAAGCCAACTAGGCCGGAGTGTCCGTTGATTTCAGTGAAGTCATTTTCATTCTGAAAGACTGTGACCAAGGTGCAGACATTGTTGGACACCTGGGTACAGCCGCCCCGGGTCGGTCGATTGGGGAAGAATGTGCCCACCTGTACGTACGAGAGCCGTACATTGATATCGCGACGCTGGTATCGGTATCCCACATAAGCACTAATGCGTTTCGTTAAGTCATACTCCAGTTCGAAAGTATTAACCTTGAAATCCTGACCGAGGAAGTTGTTGACCGTGGACTGAATTGCATCAGGTCCGGAGCTGTTGGTGTGTTGCGGGCAGGCCGCGGCGGTGTAGGGAGGAGGGCAGGTCGCTGGATTGTAAGTGTTCGGAGTGCTGAGCAAGGTTGGTCCAAACAAGTCATTCTCCGAGAGCGTCCACGTTCCCGGAATACGGAAATTCGAGAAGCGGAAACTGTCCACGACACGAAATTTGTCGGTAATACGAATGGTCGTGGAATAGTCGACGCTGGTGTTCACCCTTCGAGACTTTGCCGGTCCTGTCTGCTGGGAAGCACGGCCGCCACTTCGGGTTATCAATCCATTGAAAGTTTCCGAATAGATCGGCCGGTCACTCTCCGATCCGCTGTAGCTGACCCGCCCAGACATGTCTATAGCTCGAAAATAAGCGCTTTGAAAACTGAACTGCTCCACGGGATAGGAATTTCTGATCGGGCTAAAGCGTGTGTAAGAGAAATATCCATTGCATGCG
>JAFAPG010000763.1 GCA_019247235.1 Acidobacteriota bacterium | reverse complement strand
CTCGGGTTCGAAGCGAGCCGCTGCTTTCTATCCTCGCGCCCCGCGGCACTCCACAGAAACGTATGCTGGATACAAAATATGCCAGCCAACCTGTCTTTAGGCCCGGGTTGAACTTCAGCAGGTTGCCCTTGGCCGAGGTCCGACGGGGTTAATGCTTGTCGGCAACTGCGGGCAGACATTGTTCAGAATTCGGAGCCGACGTAAGTGGCGGGCGTGCCAGCGGGCCCTTTGAAGGCGAGTTACCTGTGGACCTTTCCTTAAGTTTATTAGGTCGTTACTTTTGTGCTGTTTACGAAGAGGAGAGTACCGGCTAAAGTGTGCCGGACTGGCGTGTGTCCGACAACCAGCCTGTATTTGTGACTTTCGTTTCAACTGGTTTCGAGAGTGCGCCCGCAATCGGGTGATAGGACGATGCCGAGACGCTCCGGGCCGAGTTCTTAGGCACCGAATATTTCGTCGTCAGCTCAGGCGTGGGGAGGGGATCTTTGCAGAGCTAGGCCGATTTTGCTATGGGACCGCTAATGCAATGAAATGGGTTAAATCACTTCCTAGCGTGCTACTCGGCTTTTTGGCTGGTGCTGGCGCCGTTCTCATTCTGACACGCGGAATGCCGCGATTCGACTCCGCAGGGCTATTGATCGCTATTTTTGCGGGAACAGTTTTTTGTTGGATCTATAAACCTGAGGTCTGGGCCATAACCTCGGCCCCGCGGAATGCACAGTGCGTCACAGATCAAGCCCAAACCAGGAGAGAAAGCAATCTATCCACCGAATTCCATACCCAAGGCAATGATGGTCTACTCGCACAACGGGCGCTTGATGAAAGCGAAGAGCGATTCCAGGTTTTGTTCGAGGATGCGCCCGTCGCCTATCATGAGATTGATGCAACTGGCGTAATAAGCCGAGTCAATGAGACCGAGTGCAAGCTGTTGGGTTTTTCCCACTCCGAACTGATTGGGCGGCCGGTCTGGGAGATGGTGACTCCAGAGGAACGCGGCACCAGCCGCGATGCGGTTCATCAGAAATTGGCCGGCAAGCTTAAGCTGGCTCCGTTCACGCGAGAGTACCTGCGTCGTGACGGAACCCGCATTATTGTCGAGATTCACGAAAAACTCATCACCAATTCCCGGGCCGAAGTCATTGGCATCCGCACCGTGATGCTCGACATTACCGAGAAGACGCTACTCGAAGAACAGCTTCGGCAGGCACAGAAGCTGGAATCGATCGGACGGCTCGCGGGCGGAATTGCGCATGATTTTAATAACCTTCTGACGATTATTTCAGGGCGCGCTGAGCTGCTGATCCTAGAACAACCGAATAACCCTCAACTGGGCGCTGCTCTGCGCCCTATTTGCGAAGCCGCCAAGCGAGCGACGGCGCTTACTGGCCAGTTACTGGCTTATAGTCGCAAACAAATTCTCGAACACAAGCTGCTCGATTTGAACAAAGTTGTGTGTAGCGCTAGCGAGATGCTCAGGCCGCTGATCGGTGAGGACATCGAACTGAAGGTCATCCCCGCGCCCGACCTGCCGCTTATCAGGACTGACCAGGCCAGACTTGAACAGGTGATCATGAACTTGGCCATAAATGCACGGGATGCAATGCCCACAGGAGGAAAGCTGACCATCGAAACAGCCAAGGTTACGCTCGATGCGGAATATGCCCATCAGCACATGGATGCGGTTCCGGGCGAGTATGTAATGCTTGCGGTGAGCGATACCGGAATGGGTATGGATCCAAAGACGCGCGCACGGATTTTTGAACCCTTTTTCACAACCAAAGAATTGGGCAAGGGCACCGGGCTTGGTTTGGCGATGGTGTACGGTATCGTCAAGCAGAGTGGGGGAAATATTTGGGTTTATAGCGAGCCAGGAAAGGGTACTTGCTTCAAAGTGTACTTACCGAAAGCCGAGTTGTTCGATTCCGAAAAGCCGCGCAAATCGGAACCGGCCGCCATGTCGCGCGGGTCGGAAACAGTTCTGCTGGTCGAAGATGAAGCTGAGGTACGCGCCTTGGCACGCGAATCGCTCGAAAGAAATGGCTATCGTGTTCTCGAGGCCGGCAATGGACAGGAGGCTATCGCCGTCTGCGGACAGTATCAAGACCGGATCGATCTGCTGGTAACTGACGTGGTTATGCCCGGCATGAGCGGGCTGGAGTTGGCGAAACGCCTGGCTTCCGATCAACCGCAGATGAAAGTCCTTTACACCTCTGGCTATACCGATGACACAGTCATCCGCCACGGTGTACTGCAATCACATATGACCTACATCCAGAAGCCGTTTGGCTATATGACATTGACCGGCAAGGTTCGCGAAGTACTCAATGACTAGGGATTATCGGGGTCGGGCGTAGTCGAAAGAAGAATTCTGACAAAAAACTGCCGCAATAGTTTTTCTGCTCATTTACCTACCCATCCACCGTCCACGTATAAAGATTGGCCGGTAAGATAGTTGGCTTCATCCGAGCAAAGGAAGGCGACGACCGTACCAATTTCCCGCGGCTGTCCAGCCCGGCCCATCGAAATCTGGGCAAGGATGCCGGGCAACAGGTCCGGTGCTTTCATGACCCATTCCGTCATGGGCGTGTCGATGAGCCCGGGGTGGACGCAGTTCACACGCACCTTCGAGGGCGTCACTTCCGCTGACATGTTGCGCGTCAGAGCCTCGATGGCAAGCTTAGAGGGAGCATAGTGGGTCCGCCCGGGAAGGATCTTGCCGGCCTGGATGGAGCCCACGTTTACAATCGCCGCCGCCCGCCCCGTCGGGATCACATGACGACATAAGACTTGTGAGCAGAGCCAGGCGCCGCGCAGGTTCACATCGAGGAGCCGAGTCCATTGCTCATCCGTGAGCTCCAGGAAAGGAACAATGGTTTCGATACCGGCATTATTGACCAAAAGGTCGACGGGTCCAAGTTCCTTCCAAACCCTTTCAACCATGGCTTCAACTTGCCGGCGGTTGGCGACGTCAGCTTGGACGGTCATCGCTCGGCGCCCCTTGGAGCGCACGTAGCGAGCAACCTCTTCCGCCTTCGCTGGCTCTTCGATGTAATTGATGGCCACATCAGCACCTTCCTCCGCGAAGACTTCTGCGATACCCCGCCCGATACCGCGACCGGCTCCAGTGATGATTGCGACCTTGCCTTGTAGCTTCACTTCCGTCTCCATTCGCTTTTGTGGGTTGGCCGAGGACTGTCGAGCTGCGCGCGTCAGACTGGCAAAGTGGCCAGTCGCAGCCTGAGGAGTCCGTCAGGACTGGACGTCCGCCCCGTGGCTACGCAGGCCGAAATTCGCGCACTGTTCGCAATTCGAAAGATAGACCGCCAGAAAACTAGATACCGTAGCACGCTAACTATTTCACCGCAAGCCACGGCTGATGCAAGGCGAATTCTTGGCCACCATTCAAACCCCCGACCTCGAGGAGGGCAATCTGGCCTCCTGCTTCGCGCCCTGTACCAAGGCTCAGCGGTATCGTTCGGCGAAACCAAGCTCACTGGCATCGGGGACTGCAGTGACAGTACTCGTCAAAACCGCAAGCGCCCGGCGAGCTGGATCTGGCGCGGATTATTGAACTGAGCGTTGATGGTCCCGAATTGACTGTTGAGCTGTCCTAATGGGGTAACCGTGGTGTTCGGTTTCGCGAACTGCACCCGGTTTGCCAGATTGAAGGCCTCGGCGCGGAACTCGAACGTCACACGTTCGGTAATCCTGGTGTTCTTGGCCAGG
>JAFAPG010000680.1 GCA_019247235.1 Acidobacteriota bacterium | reverse complement strand
CGTTTCCTGAACAATATGCCGGCCCGCTTTGAAGCCGCCAGCGGAGACACACGTTTATCCGCCGTGCTGATTGAAAGCGACGACAGCACGGGCAAAGCGCGATCCATCGAACGCATCATGCTGCGCTGATGTTCACTCTGGAAGATGATGGCAACTCGGACATGCTGAAACCAGAGACTCAAGCTCCGGCGATACCAGCGATGCTCCCCAGTGCCGATGCCTATGTCTTTGATATTGACGGCACCTTGCTTGTGACCAAAGATCTGGTGCACTGGAACGCCCTACGTCGGGCGATGCTGGAGGTGTATGAGGTGGACGGAACCATAGCCGGCATCCAGTATCATGGCAAAACGGATCTCTCCATCCTACGCAGTGCTTTAGTGCGAACCGGACTCTCCCATAAGCAATTTGAGGATGGCCTTCCGCAAGCACTCGACGTAGTCCGCCGCGAAGTCGAGCGTAATCACCGCAGTATCGAAGCGACGACTTGCCCGGGAATCGTCCAACTCGTAGGGTTGCTCCGCAGCTCGCAGAAACTTTTGGGCGTAGCCTCGGGTAATCTTGAGCGTGTTGGCTGGAGAAAAGTGGAGGCGGCGGGTCTCGATGGTTTTTTTAGCTTCGGCTGTTTTAGCGATTACTGCGAAACTCGCAGCGCCATTTTTCGCAATGCCGTGGCCTATGTCGCCGAGAAGTGCGGCGCAGATGCCCGGGTCTGCTTCATTGGCGATACTCCGGCGGACGTCGAAGCGGCGCGCGACAGTCGGGCTTCAGTCGTGGCTGTGGCGAGTGGTGTTTTCAGCGTAGAGGAGTTGCGCGCCTGCTCGCCGGACTTGTGCCTTTCCTGCTGCGAGCAGCTTTTTAAGCGCCCCCGGGCGTAAGCAACCGCCGTAGCTCTTCCCTGTGCGCCGCGGGCAAATAAACTAACGCCGCGCGGGCCAAGGCCACATAGGCCTGCTCGGCCGCCGGAGCTTTCGCCAAAGCCGCAAGGTGAAGACGGACGGTTTCAACATCTCCGCGCGCAATCGGACCGGTAAATGAGCGGGCAGGGCCCAGCGAGCGATAATTGATGAGAGTCTGCGCGATGATCGGCATCGCAAGACGGCGTGCTTGCCTTCGCGAGAAATGAGCCTGCTCCGCAGCCGCCTCAGCAGCCGCCATTAAAGAGATCAAAAGTGGGCAGATCATGGTGGCAAAGGCGTGATAAGCCTCTTTGTCACCTCGCCTCACGCGCACGACCCCTCCGCCTAGATCGCGGACGATGGTTGCAGCCAGCTTCAACGCACGCGGATTGCCTTCCAGGGCAAAGGCCACGCCGGTGAGATCGGGCGACGCGTCTTTGACAAAGGTCATGAGCGGATGCACCGAAGCTAGAGCGGCCCCTTGACCCGCGAGAACCCTTAGGGCATCGCTGGTCTGTACACCACTCGAATGAAAAGCGGCTCGGCCGCGCCAGTTGGCATTCGCCACTCGGGCAGCACATTCAGCGATGGCAGCATCCGGAACGCACAGCCACACTAGGTCAGCGTCAAAGCGCGCCCTGGCGAAGGTCGAAGCACGAGCTTTGACTTGGCGCGCCAGGCGACGCCCACGCTCGACATCGCGGTGCGCAAGAATTTCTTTGATCTGGTAGCCGCAGCGCACCAACTGCTTCGCCAATGCGCTGGCCAGCCGGCCGGTGCCCACGATGGCAACACTTGGTTTGATCACGGCGCGAGAATACCAGGAGCGGCATAAAGAAAGCGACTTGCGGCCAGGAGCACGGCTTCCCGTATATTGGTTTAATGACAAAATCCTCCCGGGACAAGGTGCGCGTGCTTTCATCGCGGCAGGTGTATCGTGGGCCGTTGTTCTCAGTTACTAGAGATGTGGTGCTCGAACCCACCGGCATTCGCGTTCGTCGCGATATTGTGCGACACACCGGTTCAGTGGTGGTCTTGGCGGTTGAGGAAAGCTCCTCGAGGCGGCGCGTTTTGTTGGAAAAGCAGTATCGCCATGCCGCGGGAAAGTTTCTGTTTGAGCTTCCCGCTGGACGCATTGATGAAGGAGAGACGGTCCTTGCAGCCGCCAAGCGTGAGTTGCTCGAAGAAACCGGCTACTCAGCCCGCCATTGGAAGCGCATTCTGCACTTTTGGTCAACTCCCGGCTTTGTCGCCGAACCCATGTCGCTTTATCTGGCACGCGATCTTCGGCCGGGACAAGCGCGACCGGAAAACGACGAAGTGATTGAAAACACGCTTGTTCCTGTCGAGAAGGCGGTCGCGATGGTGATGAAGGGCAAGATCGAAGATGCAAAAACAATTGCCGGCGTGCTTTGGTTAGCCCATCAGAGTTCCCGCATATACGGAAGGGGGAAGTAGGTATTTTCTTGCCAATCTAGGCTTTTCTCCGTCTTGACAGCCCCGATGACGCGCCGCAAAATTACACCAAAAATGGACTCGTGTTCAGGAGAACACTTTCCAGGGGGCGTACGTGGATCGCATGAAAGGCACCGTGAAATGGTTCAACAACGCTAAAGGATACGGTTTCATTGGCCGAGAAGACGGGGCGGACGTGTTCGTGCACTACAGCGCCATCACCGGCGAAGGCTATAAGAGCCTGCAAGAGGGAGATGCTGTGGAATTTGAAATTGTGCAAGGACAAAAAGGACCACAAGCTGCCAATGTAAACAAAGCCGACTCCTAGAGCGTCGACTCTCGAACTCCGATCTAATCTAACCCGAGTGGAATATCGCTTCTCTTCCTGTATTAAAGGTTTTCTCCGCTAGCGATCATTTAAGCTGTCCTGGTGGATAACAAGTCCATCGCCGGAATTTTCTATGAAACGGCCGAGTTGCTGGAAATCGACGGCGGCGATTCGTTTCGCATTCGCTCCTATCGCAACGCTGCCGAGGCCATCGAAGCGCTGCCCCAGCAGATTTCCGACCTGATGGTGGATCCCAAGCAGGTGTTGGCCGTACCCGGGATTGGCAAAAGCCTGCTGGCGCATCTGCAACAGCTGCTCGAAGAAGGCCGACTCTCCCTTCACGCCGATCTATTAAAGAAATACCGCCCCTCCATGCTTGAACTGCTGCGCGTCCAGGGTCTGGGTCCGAAAACCATCAGCTTGATTTGGAACGCCTATCAGGTGTGTGATCTTGAGGGCGTAGAGAAGTTGGCTCGCGAAGGTAAGATTCGGCTTTTGCCTCGCATGGGAGAAAAACAAGAGCAGAAATTGCTCAAAGCGATTCAGGATTACCGCAGAATCGCGGGACGGTTTCTCCTGGACATAGCGGAAAAACAGGCGGAGAAGATTATCGAGCACCTCTGTCACTATCCGGGAGTTGAAAGAGCTATACCCGCCGGATCCTTGCGTCGCGGCCGCGAAACTGTGGGCGACCTGGACGTGCTGGTCACCGGACCGGCATGCTCCAGCGAGCACGAGCGTCAAAAACTCATCCAACACATCATTCAGCTCCCTGGGTTGATGGAAATCCTGGCGCGTGGGGAAAACAAAGTTAGCTTCCGCTTGCGCGGGGGCATGCAGGTCGATGTGCGCTTCCTACCACCCGAATCGTTAGGTGCCGCCCTGCAATACTTCACTGGATCGAAGACCCACAACGTCGCCCTACGTCAACGTGCGCTCAAAATGGGCTTCACCCTGAATGAGTACAGCCTGGCTCGGCTGGAGGATCAGCAGGTGGTTGCCTCAAAGTCGGAGGAGGAGATCTACGCCGCGTTGAAGCTGGATTACATTCCTGCGGAACTGCGGGAAAACTGTGGGGAAATTGAGGCCGCGGAAAGGCATCTGCTGCCCCCATTGATCTGCGAAAGAGACTTGCTGGGTGATGTCCACATGCACACGATTGAAACCGACGGTCGCAATTCCATCGAGGAGATGGCTCTGGCCGCGCGCGCTCGTGGCTAT
>JAFAPG010000596.1 GCA_019247235.1 Acidobacteriota bacterium | reverse complement strand
AGAAATCGGAGGTGATCGATCTCACGGCGACGATGCAGCCGGACGGAGCTCTCGACTGGACACCTCCCGAAGGCAAATGGGTGGTTCTTAGACTCGGCTATTCGCTCCTGGGGATCACGAATCATCCGGCAACGCCCGAGGCAACCGGTCTCGAAGTAGATAAGCTTGATCACCGCTTTGTCGCAGACTATTTCGAAAAATATCTCGACAGCTACAAGGAGACCGTGGGCGCCGAGGAAATGGGAAATAAAGGCATACAGTATGTAATCAATGACAGTTGGGAGGCAGGTTCGCAGAACTGGACCGATAACATGCTGACCGAATTCAAGAAGCTGCGCGGCTATGACGCGGTTCCATGGCTGCCGGTGCTGACTGGACGGATCGTCGAAAGCGCGGCGGCGAGCGATCGCTTCTTGTGGGACTTCCGCAAGACCATCGCCGACCTCATTGCGAATGAGCACTATCAGCAACTGGAACAGACTCTGCACCAGCGTGGCATGCGCCACTATGGAGAGTCACACGAATCCGGACGCGCCTTCGTGGCCGATGGAATGGAAGTCAAGAAGATGAACGAAGTGCCCATGAGCGCGATGTGGACGCAGCGACCGGGAATCAATAACCCGCAGTACGGTTACAACGCGGATGATCGTGAGTCAGCATCGGTCGCTCATATCTACGGACAGAACATCGCCGCGGCGGAGTCGCTGACGGCAGCAGCTGCACCCTGGGCATGGTCGCCGGCAACGCTTAAACCAACCGCCGACCAGGAGTTGCTGAACGGAATTAATCGCTTTGTTATTCACGAATCGGCGCATCAGCCGCTGCTTGGCAAAGCGCCGGGACTGACCCTTGGACCATATGGCCAGTGGTTTAACCGCAACGAGACTTGGGCGGAACAGGCGGGCCCCTGGATCGATTACTTAGCCCGTTCAAGCTACATGTTGCAGCAGGGTCGCTTTGTCGCTGACATCTTGTATTTCTATGGGGAAGACTCAAACCTGACCGCAATCTTCGCCAATAGCTCCCCGAACATCCCGGCCGGTTACGCCTTCGATTACATCAATGCCGATGCCATGATTCATGAACTGCGGGTAGCCAATGGCCGCATTCTGACCAAAAGTGGGATCGAATACAAAGTGCTGGCTCTCGATCCCTACAGTCGGCATATGTCCCTCCCCGTGTTGCGCACGATTCATACGCTCGTAGAAAACGGCGCAGTTGTGGCAGGGCCGAAGCCACTGGACGATCCAAGCTTGGCCGACGATCAGGCCGACTTTGAGAAGCTTTCGTCAGAGCTCTTTGGCAACGGGTCCGGTGTGCAAAAGCTTGGCAAAGGAACCGTCTATGCAGGCGAGAGTCTGGCCGAGGTGGTCAATAAAATAAATCTCCAGCCGGATTTCGATTACATAAAAAACAGCAGCGATTCTGATGTGGAATTCGCGCATCGCAAACTAAAGGCGGGGGACATCTACTTCGTGGACAACCGCAGCAACCACGAGGAGTCTATCGACGCCTCCTTTCGTGTGACCGGTATGAAACCGGAACTATGGCTGGCGGAAACGGGGGCAACAGTTCCTGCTTCGTTCCAGAGCGGCGAGGGACGCACAATCGTCCCACTCCGGCTCGAGGCTTGGGGCACCGTTTTCGTCGTTTTCCGAACTCCCACATCGGGAACCTCCCAGTTCATTCCCCGGCCCATCATGGTCAGAATGGCAACGTTGAGCGGGCCCTGGGCTGTCGCTTTTCAGGCCGGTCGAGGAGCGCCGCCATCAATCACCCTGAATCAGCTTTCGGATTGGAGCCAGAGTCAAGACCCGGGGGTGAAATACTTCTCGGGTATTGGAACTTATCGGAACACCGTGCAGGCTCCGGCCGAGTGGTTCCATAACGGTCATCGACTATGGCTCGACCTGGGTGAGGTAAGGAACTTAGCCGAGGTAACCCTGAATGGAAAGAAGTTGGGGCAGACATGGCACCCACCTTACCGTATAGACGTGACCTCGGCTCTCCGACCCGGCCGAAATGAAGTCACGATCGAGGTGGTGAATGCGTGGGTAAACCGACTGATCGGTGACCAACAGCCAGGAGCGACCGAGCTCACCTTCGCGGATGTGAAGCCCTACAAGGCAAACTCGCCACTGTTGCCTTCGGGACTACTGGGACCGGTGACCATCATTCGCGAGGATAATTACGAGAGCCCGCGATGATCGAATCGCATGGGCTGCCGAGCTTGTAAAGCAACTACGCAGAACTCACCGCCCATTCGCCTGGACATTACTCGCCCCCCTAGCCGGAGTCGTTCAACCGCGGATGAAAGGCCTTCGTCCCAAGGTAGGAGGAGTGTAAGTCCCGATGGCCAGTCCAAAAGCCTTGCCCCAGTTTAAACAAGAGAGTTTCGGGGGAATGCGGTTTAATATGGCTCCGGCTCCTGAAC
>JAFAPG010000554.1 GCA_019247235.1 Acidobacteriota bacterium | reverse complement strand
AGGCGAGCACCAATTTTTTGCGGCGGGCAAATGGCTGGGCGCGAGCGCGTTTCGACTCCTTCGTTAAGGAGAACTCTTGGTGGCTGGAAGATTACGTTTTGTTCGATGCCATACGCGAGCAACACGGGAAAGAATGGAATCGCTGGCCAGCGGAGCTGGCGCGCCGCGAGCCAGATGGACTGGCATCTTTCCGCAGGCAATCCGAGCTGGAGCTCGACTGGCGTAGGGTCGAGCAGTTCTTCTTTTGGGAACAATGGCGAGCGCTGCGACATCATTGTGCGGAGAAGGGGATTCGCATTGTCGGCGACACCGCGATCTTTGTGGACTTTGACAGCGCCGACGTTTGGACCAATCGCCACTTATTTCGCCTGCGCGAAGACGATCTTCAGCCTGAGGTTGTCTCCGGAGTGCCTCCGGATTATTTCAGCGCCAAGGGACAGCGCTGGGGTAATCCCCTGTATAACTGGGAGGCGATTCGTGCCACGGGGTATCAATGGTGGGTCAATCGACTACGTTGGGCCACCCAGACATGCGATTTCATCCGTCTTGATCACTTCCGTGGGTTTGCGCAGTTTTGGGAGATCCCCGCAAGCGAAGCTACCGCTATTCATGGTCGCTGGGTAGACGGTCCGGGAGATGAATTGTTTAACCGGCTACGCCGGGAGCTTGGCGGGTTGCCTTTTTTCGCTGAAGACTTGGGAATGATCACCCCCGATGTGATTGCTTTGCGCGAACGGCATCACATTCCCGGTATGGCGGTTCTACAATTTGCGTTTAGCGAGTCAGGCTCTCATGTGTACTTGCCGCACCGAGTGGACTCTGAGCGCGTCATGTATACCGGTACACATGATAACGACACCACCCTGGGATGGTGGCGGGGCTTAGGTGAGAAGGAACGTGCCGCCGTTGAAGCCATTATCGGCCCCTGCTCGGATGGCCCGAATTGGGGTCTGATACGCCTTGCTCACGCCTCTGCCGCAAGTTTCTCGTTCGCGCCCTTGCAGGATGTACTTGGCTTGGGCAGCGAAGCTCGGCTGAATACACCCAGCACGGCCAGCGGGAACTACCTCTGGCGTTATCAACCAGGGGCCCTGACGCCAGAGCTGGCCACGAAGCTCAGAACACTGGCCGAGGTGACCGACCGCGTTCCGGAATCACGCCTTCGGCCTGGGGCGGAAACATTCGCTGCCTAAGGGGTCGCTAATAATGACAGCCGGAACCGTTTGGCTCCGGCTGTTACCGTTGGCAGGTTTGCCCGGATTAAAACATCTGCGAACTGATTCTTTAGGCGCTGCGTCGTGGACGCAGGGTCAAATCTCTAATCTGGGTGAGAATGCTGGACATCTGCATGCCGTTCAGTTGTGAAACAAAGGGCAGCATTTCAGCAATGAACGGATCTTTGATGAGCTCGCTTATCTCTTCTTGGCGATTGCGTTCTCCACCGCTCAACAACTCGGGCACAGTCACCTCCAAAGCCCGCGCCAGCCGCTCGAGTGAAGAGAGCGTGGGCGTAGCCTTTTCGTTTTCAATTTTCGATACATAGGTGCGGGGAACCGACATTCGTCCGGCCAGTTGTCGTTGGCTGAGCCCATTGCGCAGCCGCATGGCGCGAATCGAAGCCGCCAGATTCAAATGCCCGCGGTGTGCTGGTGGCACGAGTTGCGGGGTGGGTACAAGTGGGGCTACCGGCTCCTCTTCGTCAAGCGACAAGTGGCAGCGTCGGCAAAGATTATTGGATGTGCGGAATTGAACCAGAAGGCATCGGTCGCACCGTACAACCTCCCTGGAGTCGACCGGGGCAAGAGTAGTAGCCATTCACTGGTGGGAGTTGCCAGAGCGGGCAAACCCAGGAACCCAACGCTGTGGTTCCAATCTCTTGGGTACTCTGCGGTAGGATGGCTGTGGAAGTCAAGCAATTTTTGGGTGGATTCGCGAAATTGATCCTATAAAAAACAAAGAAAAGCGGTGAAAAGCCAGAGAAACTCGGTGCGAAAACATGATCGATCGACAAGCCGCTTGGGGTTTACTAACTGAGTTCACCAGCTCGGAAAGTCTGCGTAAGCATGCTCTGGCGGTCGAGGCGGGTATGCGCGCTTATGCCCTGAAATTCTCGGCCGACCAGGAACTCTGGGGCGTGGTGGGGTTGCTGCACGATTTCGACTACGAAAAGTACCCCCATCTCGAGGATCATCCCTTTAAAGGCAGCGAGATTCTCAAGCAGCGCGGCTATTCGGAGGAGATTCGACGCGCCATCCTGTCGCACGCGGATTACTCGGGAGTGAAACGGGAAACCCCCATGGAAAAGGCTCTTTTCGCTTGTGACGAGCTTTCCGGCTTTATCAC
>JAFAPG010000436.1 GCA_019247235.1 Acidobacteriota bacterium | reverse complement strand
CCTCATGCCTTGGCCGGCGAGCATTGAAATTCGGCCAGGAGCCCGACCGATGCTAATTGATCCGAGGTTTTCGCTCCTGCTTCAGCCCCAGGCCGATGCTCGGCTGGAGAAGGCTGCGCGGATTTTTCTCGATCATCTGCGGCGGCGCACAGGAATGCTTGCGCTCGACTTTGCCATCGCCAAGATTCCGGTCGACGGGCATACCTCCTTGGCCATTCGGAGTGAAGCTCCGAGCCCGCCCATTCAGACCTTGGACGAAGACGAGAGTTATTCGCTTACGGTTCAGGAGTCCGGGGCTGAATTGACCGCTCCCTCAACCCTGGGTGCCATGCGTGGACTCGAAACGTTTCTTCAGCTGGTCAAGACGACGGCCCAAGGATTCGGCGTCCCGGCGGTAGCGATTCACGACCGGCCGCGCTTTCGCTGGCGTGGTCTGATGCTCGATTGCAGCCGCCATTTCTTCCCCCTGGAGGTAATCAAGCGAAATCTGGACGGCATGGCCGCGCTTAAGCTCAACGTCTTTCACTGGCACCTCTCCGATAACCAGGGCTTCCGAGCCGAGAGTAGGCGCTTCCCGAAGCTGCAGGAGATGGGCTCCGACGGGCTCTACTATAGCCAGGAGGAAATGCGCGAGATTGTGCGTTACGCCTACGATCGTGGTATTCGCGTGGTCCCAGAGTTCGATATGCCGGGACACAGTACCGCCTGGTTTGTGGGCTATCCGGAGTTAGCCAGTGCACCCGGACCTTACGCCATGGAACGACGATTCGGGGTTTTCGATCCGACTATGGATCC
Source organism: Acidobacteriota bacterium (assembly GCA_019247235.1). Lineage (GTDB taxonomy): Bacteria > Acidobacteriota > Terriglobia > Terriglobales > Acidobacteriaceae > Gp1-AA145. Next base: position 6,819 of record JAFAPG010000436.1, on the reverse strand, counting down.
TACCCGAGAAAGCACTTACAAGTTTCTCGATCAGTTTATCGGGGAGATGGCCAAAGTCTTTCCCGATGAGTTCTTCCACATTGGCGGCGATGAGGTTAATGGAAAGCAGTGGGATAGAAACCCGAAAATTCAAGAGTTCATGCACAGCCACCAGTTCAATGGCAATCGCGACCTGCAGGCCTACTTCAATGAACGCATAGAGAAGCTTGTCAGCAAGCGTGGCAAGACCATGATTGGCTGGGATGAAATCCTTCACTCCGATCTGCCTAAGAAAATTGTGATCCAGTCTTGGAGCGGGCAACAGTCGCTGGCCGATGCCGTGCGACAGGGATATCGCGGTTTGCTTTCTCATGGTTATTACCTCGACCTAATGTCTACGGCGGCGTCTCATTATGCCGTCGACCCGCTGGCGGAAGAGGGGGCAAGCCTATCGTCTGCGGAAAAAGAGAAGGTTTTGGGCGGCGAGGCCTGCATGTGGGCGGAATATGTCTCTCCTGAGAATGTCGATTCGCGGATTTGGCCCCGCCTGGCGGCGATCGCCGAGCGTCTTTGGTCACCCGCGACCGCTGTTGACGTCGATCGAATGTATGCCAGGCTCGAATCCATCGGCGACCAGCTTGACATGTATGGCCTGACTCACAATACCTACTACTCCGAGATGCTCCAGCATATGGCCGGATCTCACGACACTTCTGCCTTACGCACCTTGGCTGAAGTCGTCGAGCCGGTCAAAGGATATTCACGTGCAGCTTTGGCACAGTCTGAGCCCACAGCTCTAATGCCATTGAATCGCCTGGTTGATGTCGCCCAGCCCGAGAGCTTAACTGCCCGCCACTTCGCCGCTTTGGTCGACGAACTCATTTCCGGCCAACTCAGACCGGGGGTCGAGCCGGAGATTCACAGGATGCTTGGCGAGTGGCGCAACAATGCACCAAGATTGCGACCCATGGCTGAAAATTCCGCGCTGCTTCGGGAGGTAATGCCTTTGGCAGAGAGTCTTTCCGCGTTGGGAGCGGCCGGTCTAGAAGCCCTCGATTACATGGATCGCGGCGAAAAACCCGGTGAGGCGTGGAAGGCCGAGCAACTTGCTCAGGTCGACCAAGCCGCCAGCTCGAAAGCCCAGGTGCTTTTGATGATTGCCTCGCCGGTGCACAAATTGATTCAGGCCACAGCCGGAGAAAAGCCTACGGAGCTGGTCGTCCCAAAAGTCCAGCCGTAAGGTCCTAGGCGGCCAGCTTGCGCACCAGGCTGGTCAAACGGTGGCGTCGCTCTAGTGGGAGACTGGCTGGCCAGGGCTCCTCGACTCCCATGAGTGCCAAAGCTCCTCCGGCAAGAGCAAGATTCTTCAGGAAATTGACGCTCTCGTTCATGCGCTGCTCGGGCTCAGTGGCCTTCCAAAAGTCGTGCATAACGGGAGACACCGCTGCCAGAAAGCCGATGAGAGCGGCTGCGCCGAGCTTGGGTTTGAAGCCCAGCAAAATACTTGCACCACCTGCAACCAGAACCGCTCCTGTGGCCTTGACCGCCAGCTCGGGCTGGGGAACGTTTTTTCGTGCCGCATAGCCTGCCAGTTGCGAGGCCTTTTGGAAATGATTCATGCCATTCAGGATAAAAAAACCGCCAAAGATCGCTCGGCCGAGCAGAAATGGAATGCGCATAATTCCCCAGACAAGAACTTCGATTCCCGGCTCAAAATCGGCGTTGCCCCTACGCTTCGCTGCCAATCTGGAGCTAAGACGAACATGGCTGCACACCTGCTACACTTTTCTTCTTGGTTCCAGCCATTCACACCCGAGCTCTCTCTCGTTATTACCCAATGGGAATGGCAACCATCCGTGCCGTCGATAACATCGGCCTTGACATTCCGGCGGGGGAATTCGTCGCGCTTCTCGGGGCCTCGGGCTCAGGAAAATCCTCGCTACTGAATCTGATCGCCGGTCTCGATCGCCCAACCGCCGGAGAGGTCGTCATTCAGGGCAGAGATTTGACTAAACTTTCACGCGACGAGCTGGCTGCTTACCGGCGCTCGGTAGTAGGCATGGTATTTCAGTCTTTCAACTTGATCCCCACCATGACGGTGATCGAGAACGTGGAACTTCCCCTGCGTTTTCGCCAAGTGGAACGCGCGAAGCGTGCTCCTATGGCGGCATCTTCCCTGCGTCGGGTGGGATTAAGCGAGCGTCTCCACCATCGTCCGGTGGAGCTTTCGGGCGGGGAGCAGCAACGTGTGGCTCTGGCCCGAGCTTTGGTTAATGAGCCTACGATTTTGCTGGCGGACGAACCCACGGGCAATCTGGACAGTCGTACCGGTAGCGAGGTCATGGAGCTGATACGTAGCCTCAATGCCTCGCGAAAAGTCACCGTCGTTCTGGTCACACACGAGCAAGCCATTGCGGAACAATATGCCGAGCGCCTCATCTCGCTCGCCGACGGCAAGGTAATCGCCGATCAGACGAATCAAAAAATGATGGTTCGAGGTGACGGGTGAAGTTCTCGGACTCCATTGAGCTGGCCGGGCGTAACCTGCGCGAGTCGGTGCTGCGGAATTCTCTGACTACCCTGGGCATTGCCGTTGGAGTGGCATCTTTGGTGGCCATGCTTTCGCTCGGCATCGGATTGCAGCGACTGGCCTCACGACGGCTCGAGAGATCTGGCCTTTTTGATACCGTGGTTGTAACTTCTCGCCGAGACTTTCGCAATTTCAATCGCGGACAAGAAAATGAGGGTCTCTCGCCTGAGGAAAGCCCCGAGCTCGACGAAGCCGCGCGCCAGAAGATCGGAAATCTCCCCGGGGTGGCTGAGGCGTATCCGGATCTGCGATTTGTCACCGAGTTCCGTTATGACAACAAGGCACACTTAACCATGGTCGCAGGCTTAGCCTTTTCTGCCAAAAATAGCGATGGCTTTGAAGGTATGCAGGGAAGGTTCTTCTCCGCCCCCAATGCCCGAGAAGCCATCGTGCAAAAAACCTTTGCCGCCCAACTGGAGGGACGCACCACCAAAGGTCGACCCGAGGAGCTCAATCTGAGCGATGTTTCTCGCCCCGTTCTCGGCCAGCCCATTATCATGCGTTACAGTGAACGGGTCGCCTCGGCCGGCGAGCAAGGCGCAGCCTTCTATTCCGTCCTCTCGCACGAGCTCCCGCTGACTGTGGTCGGAGTGACTGAGCTTGATCCCGACAGTGTGCGGGGAGCTGGGCGGGCGCGTGTCTTTCTGCCGGAGAACTTGCTCGAGAGCTTGCATGCCATGCAAAGTTTTGATTTTCGCGATTCATCGCGAAGCGGATCCGGACAGCCAAGCTATGGCACACTCATCGCGCGGGTGACAAGCGCCACCAAAGTTGAAGCCGTCGAACAAGCCGTGAAAAAGCTCGGTTTTAATACCTTTTCTATTCTTGATGCCACCAACAGTCTGCGGCGCTTTTTCGCCATTCTCGATCTTTTTCTTGGAATCTTCGGAAGTTTGGCCCTGACCGTGGCTTCGATCGGAATCGTTAATACCTTGGTTATGGCGATCCTTGAGCGGCGCCGGGAAATCGGTATTATGAAGGCAATTGGCGCCAGTGATCAGGATGTTCGCGGGTTATTTTTTACTGAAGCCGGGGTCATGGGTCTTGTGGGCGGAGCTTTTGGCGTGGCACTGGGTTGGGTGATTGGACGGGTGATTAACTTTGGTACGAACGTTTATCTCTCCCGCCAAGGATTCCCTGCCGAGCATATCTGGGCGGTGCCTGGGTGGCTAGTGGCATTTGCCTTGACCTTCGCCTTCGTTATCAGCCTGATCTCCGGGTTATATCCGGCATCCCGCGCCGCAAAACTTGACCCCGTGCAGGCGTTGCGTTACGAATGAGCTCTCTTGTTGTGCATCGGCACCTCCCTGCCCTCGCCCTACTGATCGCAATCCTTACTTTTCCTGCCCTGCTGTCGGCCGAAGGCCGCATTGATTGCGGCTCACTGCGCAGCCGTATCCTGGCGCGCAACGTGCGCTATTGCGCGATGCTACCTCCCAATTATCAAAGCGTTAAGGGCGAGAGATATCCCGCACTGTACTTCCTCCACGGGCTGGGAGAAAACGAACAAGCGCTCCTCGAGAGTGGAGGTTGGGGACTTATCGAGGATCTCTTCGAGCAGCACCAAGTGAAAGACTTCATGGTCATCGCCCCCGACGGGGCCTCGAGCTTTTTCATCAACTCCGCTCGTGATGGGGAGCGCTACAGTGACTTCTTTTTATCCGAGTTCCTTCCCTATATTGAAACGCATTATCAGGTTCTGCGCGAGCGCCGTGCGCGTGCCATCACTGGGCTTTCGATGGGAGGCTACGGCGCTCTGCGCTTTGCCTTTGCCTATCCTGCCTTGTTTGCTTCGGTAAGCGCCCAGAGTCCGGCCCTCATCACCGAATCTCCCGCCGAGATTGATCGCGAAATCCACGATCGCGGCCCCTTGGCTACATTGCTCGGTGCGGTCTTTGGCAATCCCATTGATCGAGAACATTGGCGAGAAAACAATCCTTTTGACCTGGCGCGGCGCAAACCCATGCAAATCAAGAGGCAAGCTATCTACCTGAACTGCGGATCACAAGATGAACTCGGCTTTGCCCAATCAGCGGTGACGCTGGACCGGCAACTCACGGCTCAGGGCATCGCCCACGAGTTTCACCTTTACCCGGGCGCGCACAATGCCCAGTACTTTCTCTCTCATCTTGAGGAAACAATCCTCTTCCACGCACATGCATTTCAAAGCGCCTCGGCAAGAAGTAGCCCGAAGGAGTGATCATGCGTAGAGCGGTTTGGCACTTAAAAAAGGCCGACCCTATCCTGCGAGGCATCATCGCGCGCGTGGGTCCCTGCCGCATGCAATTCGGGGAACCAACGTTTCATAGTCTGGCCAAGGCAATCGTTTATCAACAGCTGCATGGCAAAGCCGCAGAGACAATCTTCAAACGTCTTACCACCATGGCCGGCGATCCGTTGAAGGCGGAGGGCATCCTCAAGCTCAGCGCCGAGCAGATGCGTTCGCCGGGTCTATCAAAACAGAAATCTTCGTATCTGATGGACATGGCCGCGCGCGTGGTTCGCGGAGAGTTGGATTTCTCGGGCCTGGCGGAGATGACGGACGAGGAAGTGATCACCCAGCTCACGCAAGTGAAAGGAGTGGGAGTTTGGACCGCGCATATGTTCCTGATGTTTACCTTGCAGCGTCCGAACATCCTCCCCACCGGGGACTTTGGCGTGCGGATGGCCATGTACAAACATTACCTGGCAAGGCCAGCTCGCCCAAAGAGCGGGATCAAGGGTGCGGACAAAAACACAAAGATTGCACTCCCCAATCCTGAACAGATGCAAATCATTGCCAAAGCCTGGGAGCCTTACCGTAGCGTAGCCTGCTGGTACCTGTGGCGAAGTCTCGAGCTAAAGACTGCCCCTCGTTGAAGGCCGGTTTCGACAGGAAAGGTTCTGTGTTCTAATACAGGCCGTGGCCAAGGAAAAGATTCGCGTACTCGTGGCCAAGCCCGGCTTGGACGGCCACGATCGCGGAGCCAAGGTCATCGCCCGCGCTCTGCGCGACGCCGGCATGGAAGTGATCTACACCGGACTTCGCCAGACTCCGGAAATGATCGTCCATGCCGCCCTCGAAGAAGACGTGGATGTTATCGGCTTGTCCATTTTATCCGGGGCGCACAATGCTATTGTTCCTCGGGTGACGGAACTGTTGCGCCAAAATCATCTCGAAGACGTGCTCGTCATTGTAGGCGGGATCATCCCCGACCAAGATGTCGAGGCCCTGAAGAAGGCCGGGGTAGCTGGGGTATTCCCACCCGGCACTTCAATGGATGAGATCGTGCGCTTCATTCGTGCACAGCTCTCCGGGCGCGGCGTCTCGGCCGCAGAATAGCAGCCGACCCGCGGTCCTGCCCTGCTTGGATCCAATTCTGGATCGCTTTGGCTCATTCCCCGGGGCTGGCGGTTTGCGCGTTTCTCCTCTGCTGGTTTAACGTAACAATCGCAACATGAGCTCCGAAGTTGCGAACTCCATCCTGACGACCCGGGTTGATCCCACTTCCGCGCGCTTTGAAGCCAACATGCGCTACATGGCGGATTTGGTCTCTGGGGTACGCAATCAAGAAGAACAGATCCGCGAAGGAGGCGGAGCCAAAGCAATTGAAAGCCAACACAGCAAAGGTCGTCTTATTGCCCGGGAACGAATCCAGCGCTTAGTCGATCCGGGTACGTTCTTCGAGATCGGGATCTATGCCGCCCATGGCATGTACGAGGAGTGGGGTGGGGCGCCGGCGGCGGCGGTTATTACCGGACTTGCGCGCATTGAAACCCGCATGGTTATGATCGTGGCCAACGATGCCACGGTAAAAGCGGGGGCTTTCTTTCCCATGACCGCCAAGAAAGTCATCCGCGCGCAAAATATTGCTCTAGAAAATCGCATCCCTACCATCTATTTGGTGGATTCCGCAGGAGTGTTCTTACCCTTACAGGAGGATGTATTCCCGGACAGCGATGATTTCGGCCGGGTATTCCGCAATAACGCTGTCATGTCAGCTACCGGTATTCCGCAAATTGCGGCGATTATGGGGATGTGCGTGGCCGGAGGCGGATATTTGCCGGTCATGTGTGATCACGTGCTCATGACCGATGGCAGCGGATTATTTCTTGCCGCTCCCGCTCTGGTCCAGGCCGCGATCGGGCAAAAGATTTCCTCCGAGGAGTTGGGGGGAGCAAGCATGCACTCGGCCATCAGCGGAACGGTTGACTTTCACGAGCCGAGCGATGAAGCCTGCTTGGGCCGCATTCGTTCGATTATCGAAAAA
>JAFAPG010000951.1 GCA_019247235.1 Acidobacteriota bacterium | reverse complement strand
GCGTAGGAGAGCCGTAGCCAGCCTCTGAAAACTACTGCTCGGCACGCGAAGCAACAACGCCTCAGTGGCAGTTTCGATGCACTCAGCCGCCAAAAATTGGGCGACGGCTCTTAAAAGCTGAGGATACTTTTGCATGCTGTTTATGAGATCATCTCCCCACAGCCGAGCCACGACTGATGGCTCGGTCGCCTGGGCCGTGGTTAAATCCGGATTTTCCGAAAGCATAGCGGCCAAGCCCAATACGGCTCCAGGGCCAGCAACCTTTAGCAACGCGGTTCTTTCGTCAATCGCGTTCGCAAACACCCTAACCCTACCTTCAAATACTAGGAAGATTCCCTTCGCTTTTTCCCCCTGTCGGAAAAGAATCGACCCAGTAGCATGTCTAGCAAAAATAAGTTTGGTCTCAAGCTCGCGGATGCCCGCGTGAGGAAGTGAGGAGAACAGCGGCAGCGATCCCAGGGACCGAGAGTACCCGTTCTTCTTAACACTCTGGGCAGAGCTCATACGAGGCTCCTGCTCATAACTCAACAGCGTACGCCCAACATCGAAGTCGGGAAGTGATCCAGGTACTCAATGATTGTGAGTTCGGTCACTGCACCTCAGCCGATGTGCGCTGATACTGGATGGGGCCGGAGGGCGACCCATACGATAGTGAGTGATTCTGAGATTTCGGCTATGGTCTTGCTCTTCGGCAGTAGGCTTCCCGGTTCTTGGTTCCCCGGTAGACGCACAGAGTGAGGTCCATGTTGCGTTCCACAATTTACGGTCCTCAACTGTGTTCATGGCATAGACGAATCGCCAAGAAGTAGACGAAGAAGACGGGGCACTTTCCTCCTATTGGTCCCTGAGGAGCACGTCGCAAATTACCTTGTGATCTCCGTCACAAGCCGCGGTGATCGCAATCCTACCCCTGATTTCAGCAGTTTGGAATCCTGCGTATGGGAGTCATCATGAACAAAGATCGCAAAATCGTTCTGAACTTGCTTAAGGAAGAGCTTGCCTTTCTGGACGGCGGTGGCTACAAGTGCCGTCTGCCCTGGCCGTGGCGCGCAGCCTACATTTTCGAGGAGTCTCCGAGCTGTCCCAATTTCTCTCATCAGGACCGACCCCACGCATGTGAGGACTGCTGGTTGATGGAATTTGTTTTGCCGGCAGATCGCGCTGAGCAAGTCCCCTGCCGGTTCGTCCAGCTCACGAACAACGGAGTGACGGTTGATTCGCTCTATCGCTGGGGGACGACAGCAGAGTCAGAAGAAGCATTACGCGGTTGGCTGCACGAGCACATACGCCAGCTTGAGGCAACACTGCAAGAAACACCGAAATCGCATCTGCCGTAGGCGAGATCGAGCCTCCAGTTGACGATCGACAATTTCCTTCAGCCCTCTTGCCTGCGTCGTGCTCGAACAGTCAGGCCGTCGCTTGCTACTTGCAGATAAATTGAGAAATTCACTTGATCTTTACCCCACGCTGCGGGACAGGGGCTTTCTTTCCGTGCTTACTCACACCCGCGTGCAGTCCGTGGTCGGAACGGTGACGCTGTGTGCTACACCCGCCGTAGCATGAGCGCCTCGGTTTCCCCTTGAACGCTTACGCCTAAAGGATGTGATCGTAATCACAGATGTGGGTGATGTAGTACGTTTTTCGCGTCAGGCCTCGTCTGCCATGCTGGACACGTTCGTGGAGCCAAGAAGCAAAAAGGAAAATAAAATGGATCGGCCGCAACGCCTTCCTCTGGATCGAGTACTGCAAGCAGCGGTCATCGAAAGTTGGTGCGAACTTAACTGCCGACGGCCAGAACAGCCAAATTCACGTTGAATTCGACTTCGACGCGGCAGGCGTATCAATCTCCTGCAAATCTGGTCATCGTCAACCCGAGGTGTCTGGCATCTGATTTGTTCCTACTCAGCCTCAGCCTCTGGTTTCCGGACCATGCAATTCGAGGACGGCTATACCTCAGAACAGCTCGCACAGACTCTGGATTATGTATTGCGCAGCCAGGATGCATTCCTGACGCCAATCTCGGCCGACGGGGACTCCTGCAAATTGCAGCCCCAGCAGAGGGAGAGCGCACCGCCGCTCGAAGTGTAATCAAGCTGGCCCGAGATCACATTGAGTCTGAGGAACTCACACACGCTTGAATGGGACAGTGATTAGGCCGCTCACAAGGCAACGCGGGTCGTAGCTTTTAGCTAAATTCCTCATGATCGTCAGATCACAAGCGCATCATGAAAATGCACCCCGGTTCAATCAACGCGTTAACAGCACGCTGTGCTTTCGCCACCCGAGAAGAGGCAATCCAGCCATATTGGCTTCGGCGCGCCGCTCGGGCCCCGTAAAACGATAAATCTAGGGACTGGAGGCGCTTGTGTCTGTCCTAGTTCCTTGCGGTAGCGTCTTCTCCGCTCGCGCCGATCACAACCCCAAAGTATTGGCCCCATCGCACCCGTCTTTTGCGAATGGACACGGTCAATTAACTACCCTGCCTCCGCTTTGATTTTCGGCGGCACAAGCACTAGCAGCACCACGCCAATAATGGCGGAAATAATCACGTCCTTATAATCCCGATGAACGCCGTGATTGTAGGCTTCAATCGTCTGGATGACCATGGTTGTCGAATGTGCCAGACTGTGCCACGCTGCAAAAGCAATCACGAGTCTGTACTGAATTGGCTTTCGAGCAGCCAGCAATAAGAACACTCCGAGTGCGACGAAGAAAGTTATAAACATCGGCTCGCATTCCTCGTTATGCATTTGGACGAGCCATTTGCTGTTATTTAGATCGGCGTACAAGGGGTAGAGCAGCCCGACATAAAACAGACCCAACAAGGCAACAATGATTTGCCTGAGGCGGTTCACAGGAGACCTCCTATTTTGAACCAACCCGTTATCATATTGCGAGTTCCGTAAGGGCCGGGTGATGTCAAGCGGCGTGTATAAAAAGTCTGAAGGTGTGGTTTTTCCATTACAAATTGAAACGCTGAAAATGGAGCAAATGATTCGACACTGGCCACATTCACAAAGCACACCATCGGCCTAGTTCTCCTCCGGATTCCACAAAAACAACGCTCGATCACGTTGGTGGTAGCAACTTCCGCCACAATCTCCGCGGCAAAGCGAAGCACGAGCAACTCGGGGAGATCCTGCTGCAGCCGGCCCACCATAGAACCATATTGGCTCATCAACGAGACCTGGAAGCGGCGAAAGCTGGCGACCGCTTGAGCTCTGCTATCGGCCAGGTAAATGGCTTGTGCTCCTTGTTTTACCTAGTCGTAATCGCATTTCCGGACGTGCTCGAGGAGATTGCGCATCTTATGCACCCAGTAGCGCTGATGGCGAGCCCTGGGACACACGGTCTGAATCGCCGCCGCCGGTCCGGGACAGCTCCACGAGGGCAAGGTAAGAACCGAGGACAGTCGAGCAACAATACCGATCCCACGCCGCGTCAGACCTTATATTGAAGCCTGGCGCTAGGTTTGCTCCGACACTTCGACGAACGCTCTAATGTTCCCCACCAAGGAGCATCTCCGGAATAAAGGAAAAGTGGTTCCTTTTCGCGCCAAGAATTTAAGTGGAAGATCTGGCCGATTGCGGACCAGCTTGGTATCGATCGCAAGCTCTGCACATTCCAGGTGCTACGGCGCACGCTTGGCACTGATCTGCGGAAGCACGGTACGATGAAAGACGCTCAGACAATCTTGCGCCATGAACAAATCAAAACCACGGCCGAGGTCGACATGGACCACATCCCAGAGGGGTAGACTCGCGTACCGGTGCCGTCTTCGCGGAGTTTTCCAAGAAGACTTCACTAAAATCTTCTGGAGTTTTGCTCGGGAACCTAAGAGAAGCACTCGCGTAAATTAAACAAAGGAATGGCTCCTCAGGTAGGACGCGAAGCCACCGTCACGCGTAGATTTAAGTACATACAGAGCACAGACGGCATCGAAAGTACACAGCAAGCAGCAGGTTACGCTAAGTGATTGCAGATTGATTGCAGACTCTGCCGATGAGCGCTCGAAGCGTACCTGACATTCCTGATCCATTCGAACGATCAAGCGTTGACGAGGTTGATTGTCATTCAGAATGTGGATGATTATCACGCATCTAATGGTCATCCATTGGCTCCTCAGGTAGGACTTGAATCCGCGTGAAATCCTTCATTCCACAACATGCAGGACCACGGATGGCACCGAAGGAGACAGAACGTAGCGGTAAACCGTTAGAGGGATCCAGCGTCAAGCCGTCGCAACTCGGCGATTTAAGGATGGGGGTTCGCAGATTACAATCGTTAGTTCCTCGCTGCTTTTTCATCTTTCGTACTAGGCACTGTCCTGATATAATTACGGTAGTAATACTATGTAATATATGATCGTCTTTGACTCTTCGACGCTGATCTTGACCGCCAAGATCGAGGTCCTTGGGTCATTTCTAGAATCAGTTGATTTTCAGGCTTCTGTTCCGACCGAAGTGGCCCGGGAATCTTGCGCGGTCAAAAAGTCACTAGATGCGCTCTCGATCCAGAAAGCCATTGACGAGTCAAAAATTAGCGTGCGCGCCGTGAAGGACCGAAAGTTCGTCATGAAGCTGCGGCGGGATTTTGGATTGGGCGTGGGGGAAGCCGAGGCGATTGTCTTGGCTCAGTCGGAAAGGGCGATTCTCGTGGGGATTGATGATAAGAATGGGATAAACGCGTGCAAACTGCTCGGACTCCCATTCACAACCGCTATCGGCATCTTGATTCGAATGCACGAGAAGCAGCTCTTGGCACTCGAGGAGGCTCTGACCAAATTGAGGATACTTGCGAAGCACGGGCGCTACAAACAATGGATTCTAGACGATGCGAAACGTAAATTGGAGTTCCGAACATGACGAAAACAATGAGCATCCGCATGGATCGTGAGAATTTCGAATTCTTGAACGAATTCACTAAAGAACAGAGGAGTGATTTTTCCAAGACGGTGCGGGACATGGTCACTCGCGGCAGAATCATGCTCGCAGTCGAGCGCTATCGGAATGGCGAAGCTTCTCTCGGAAGAGCTGCTGAAATTGCCGGTCTTCCCATCGGGCAAATGATGTCTATGCTGACTGAATTTGGAGTTGAAAGTCGGATCGAGGAGGAGGATTATCTTCGCGGACTTGAGGGGTTGCGAAAGGCTTGGTAATTTCGT
>JAFAPG010000946.1 GCA_019247235.1 Acidobacteriota bacterium | reverse complement strand
CCAGTCGAAGGATGGCGGGCGGCCGCCCTTGCGCATTACCGGTGCGCCGCTCCGGGCCATCGAATACCGGCTGCCGGTAGCCAGCGCACAGGTGAAAACCTCGCTGCTTTTCGCTGGGTTGTTTGCCCAGGGAGCGACGCGGGTCGAGGAACCAATCCAGACGCGAGATCACGGTGAACTGGCACTTCAGGCATTTGGCGTCGAAATCGATCGACGACTGCGAGAAGTCAGCATCCAGGGTGGGCAGAAGCTTGCAGCGATCCGGGCAAAGATTCCTGGGGATATCTCGAGCGCGGCATTTTTCCTCTGTGCAGCCGCGCTTTTTCCCGACTCCGATCTTGCCCTTCCAGGAGTCCTCCTGAATCCGACCCGGGCGCGTCTTTTGGATGTGCTCATCGGACTCGGTGTCCGCGTGCGCATGGAACAACTCGAGGAGCAGCATGGAGAGCTCGTAGGAACACTGCGCGTGGTTGGCGGAATCTTGAAAGGCGCTCATATTCGGGGTGCCGATACCGCCGCCCTGATTGATGAGATTCCTGTACTCGCGGCCATGGCTCCCTATACCAGCGAGGGTATCGAGATTCGCGACGCTCAAGAGCTTCGGGTGAAAGAATCCGATCGTATCCGCACCGTAGCGACAAACCTATCGCGGATGGGAGCGAAGGTTGAGGAACTCGAAGATGGGTTGCGAATACCCGGCGGCCAGAGGTTGCGGGGCGCCAGGGTTGACTCCTTTGGGGATCATCGTATCGCTATGGCTTTTGCTGTAGCCGCCCTGCGGGCCGAGGGAGAGACCGAGATCAGCAACGCCGATGCGGCAATGATCTCCTATCCTGAGTTCTTTCCGGTGCTCGACAGCCTGGTAAAGCACTAAGCGACGACGCGCCCTCGGGGGAGAGCGCGTCTGGCTGGTCCGGATCTAGCGAATCTGTTCGCTTTTTCCGTCGTACTTTACCATGCCATTTTTGTCGTTTTGCCGCTGAACATCTTGATTGGTGTAGCTATGAGCAGCCGGCCGGGCGGTCTTGACCGCCTGGGAAGCCTCGACGGCGCTGGTGGTTTCTTCCAGCGGCGCGAAGTAGGTCCAACTTTTAGCTTCTGCTCTTTCCCGCTCACCGCGCGAGGCCTCGATTCGCCTCTGGTCGAGTAATTCTCCTCCTGAGAGTTCGCCTACCTGAAGCGATACCTGGGGAGAGGAAATCAAAGGCGCTCTTCCTCCCGAATACCAGACCGGCAACGTGTAAATCGAGCTGGTATTTCCGGTCACGATGGAGAGGGTGGCGTTTCTTGCGCCGGCAACCAGTCCGTAGGTGGCATTGGACGCTCCTACTGGAGCGGGAGCGCCTTGCTGGAGTGAAATCTCCGGGGTCGTGACCAACGGAACGTAGGGCCCATAACCGTATGTCCCCGGGTAGGGGCGAACCATGGTAACCGTCTGAGTGAAAGCCATTCCTGAGCTGAGCAATATTGCGCAAGCCAGCGAGAAAGGACGCATTGTAGCCTCCTGGGATAGAGCTGCTTACGACCGGCAGTGCAGGTTAGGTGCCAGACTGAGGAGAAGCCGAAGTTGCCGGAAAACTTACCTGTGTTTCCTTGCCCAAGCTGCAATTTTTGAATGGCGCGAAACCCTTCCCCGCCGCAGGGTGCAAAGCCTTGCAGAAAATGCGCAGCCAAGATTACTTGCCCGCGGCAGAAGTCCAGAGTTGAAGGAGACCCTGGTCAACCGCTTAGCTGCCCACGAAGCGCGCATACAGGCTGCGGGCAACGGCGGTGTCGGTGGTTCCTTTGATGATGGCGCGCCCATCGGGAAACAGGGTCATCTCGAAAGGGCTCTTCCAGAACTTGAGAACGAACTCATTGTGACGAACCCCCCCATACGGCTTCAATCGTTCACTCAGCTCGGCCAAATCGATGGGCCGGTGGCACTCATGGATTTGCACCGAGTTTCGGCCGCACAGCGTAATGTGGGGGCGGCCTTTGCCCGCCAAGTGTACGAAGTCACGTTGTACGCAAGTCAAGCACTGGCTTCGCGGCTGGTGGGCGCTGATCTCGGCGCGTTGGTTGGTCCAGACATCATAGGAGAGCAGACTTCGGCGAAGCAGCGATCGCGCCCCGGCAAGAAGTTTGAGGGCCTCGGTAGCGGCCACGGAGGCGGCATAGTGGACCGCCGAATTCAGGATTCCATGGGTCTCGCAGGTTTCCACCACACTCCGGGGCATCTGGGGAAACAGGCAGGTCAAGCACGAAGTCTCCCCGGGAATGACATTCATGGTAAGGGCAGAACTAGCAACCGCGGCAGTATAAATCCAGGGCAGGGAATGTTTGACCGCGTAGTCATTCAGCAGATAGCGCGTTTCGAAGTTGTCGGTTCCATCGACAATGAGATCGACCTCGCACAAGAGCTGGTGCGCGTTCTCGGGGTTTAAATCAGAACAATGGGCCTGGACGTTAACTGCGGAATTGAAGCTCCCGATCTTGCGCGCCGCGGCCACCGCCTTAGGCAGGGAGTCGCGGGCATCGCTTTCGTCGAATAAGGTTTGTCGCTGCAGGTTGCTCGATTCCACGTAGTCGCGATCGATGATTCGCAGGCGCCCGACTCCGGCTCGGGCCAGCAGCGAGACGAGCGCCGATCCGGTGGCGCCGCAGCCGACAACCGCCACTCGAGAATTGCCCAGCCGCGTCTGCCCCTCTCGGCCAATACCAGCAAACAACACCTGCCGCGAATATCTTTCATCCACTCCGGGTTTGATTTCCATGTTAGCCACAGGCATGGCGGCACCGTGCTCGAACCAGCCCATCTACTTAGGTTGTCGGCTTCGCCATTTATTATAAGGTGCGATGGCAGGAGAGAATCGCAATCGTCGCGTGCCGGGGCATCAAACCTGGGGGTCTTCCGAATAATCAACCGAGGAGCTTTTTTGCTGACCCGAGGACTCACCCGTGTCTTGCTGGTGCTGGTGGCTGTCTGTGCAGGCCCCAAATCCCTCTGGTCGCGTTCTCAAAGCCCAGGGGTGAGCAGCGATGAGCACGTGTTATTCGCGCGATCCTCCAACTGTTTCGGCCAGAGACTCGACGTTATTCGCTTTCCCGGCCTCAGCTCCGCCGATCAACAGATGCTCTCTCGTTTGTCGGGCTTACATCCTGGAGAGACTCTGGAACGGGAAAAACTCCAAGAGGCTGAGCGCGCCCTGTTTGCCACCGGTCGATTTCGTCTTTTCGAAGTCGACTGCGAACCATCCGCTCAAGGACAAGTAGTGTTGACCTTTCCGAGCAGCCCTAATTATTTTGTCGGGGCAATCACCGTGGAAGGCGCGCCGAGCCGCCCCACGCAGTCACAACTGGTCAACGCCTCCAAGCTACAGCTCGGTGAGCTGCTTACTACGGAAAAAATGGAGACGGCGCAAGAAAACATCCGGCGCTTGATGCGAGAGAATGGATTTTATCGAGCATTGGTCGATCACTCCGAAGTCTACAATTCAGAAATCCACCAGGTTGAAATCACCTTTCGCATTCATCCTGGCGACCCGGCGCATATTGGTCTGGTCATGGTTACGGGAAATACGTTGTTCTCGCGGGGGCAGATCGAAGACGTTGCTCATCTTCACCCCGGGGATACGGTCACGGCGCAAACCACTTCCACAGCTATTGACAAAATCCGCAAAAAATATCAGCAACAAGATCACTGGCTGGTTCAGGTCACCATTCAATCCGCCCAATATCAGGAGAAGATCAACGCCGTCGATTACACCCTGGTGCTAGTCGAAGGACCATTAGTCGAGATTCGGGTAGAGGGATTTCGCATGGGGAAGAGCACCATACGACGCAACATCCCGGTATATGAAGAAAACGCGCTCGACGATGACTTGCTCAATGAGGGCACGCGCAATCT
>JAFAPG010000926.1 GCA_019247235.1 Acidobacteriota bacterium | reverse complement strand
CGTTGGTCATCATGGGAGCAATGACATTGACCAACTGGGCTAGGCATGCGATCTTGACCCGATCCGAGTTGCGCAACAAGGTATTGATGAGCCCGCCTACCAGGAGAGCATCCTCGAGATTGTAGATCTCTTCAAGCAAATGGGGAGCTTCCTGGCGATGCCCATTTGCAGCATCTCCCGTGCGCTGGCGATACCACACATTCCATTCGTCAAAAGAAAGCCATAGCTTCTTGGTGGATCGTTTGTGGCCGCGCACCAAATCGCATACCGCCAGGGTCTCGGCGATCTGGCGGTCCATGGCCAAGTTCAAGGCTAAGAACTTGGCCGTGTCTCCTCCGGTGGCTTCCGCGGTGTTCTCAAAATACCGGTGCAGAGAGAGACCGTCGACGTATTCGTAGCACTGTTCGAGCACCTCCCGGTCCCATTCGAGATAGGTGGGCATGAAGGGTCCACTCGATCCGCAGGCGATCAATTGCAGTGAGGAATCAGCATCCACATAACGCATCTGCCGGGCCGCGTCTTGGGCTTTTATGCCGTATTCGGTTGCGGTCATGTGGCCAATCTGCCAAGGCCCATCCATCTCGTTGCCCAAACACCAGTGTTTCACGTTGTAAGGCTCGACGAATCCATGTTTACGACGCAACTCACTCCACTTGGTGCCCTTCTCGACATTGCAGTATTCAACTAAGGCGGCGGCCTCTTCTGCAGTGCCAGTGCCTAGGTTCAGTCCCATCAGCGGCTGGGTGCCGACCGCCTTGGTCCAGGCCATGTATTCGTTCGTGCCGAACTGGTTTGAGTTCAGAGAGTTCCAAGCCTTGTCAAGCACTCGTGGACGTTCCTGCTTGGGGCCCACGCCGTCCAACCAGTTGTAACCAGAGACGAAGTTACCGCCGGGATAGCGAATAATAGGCACTCCCAGCTGACGAATCTCGGCAAGCACATCCTTGCGGAATCCGTTTTGATCCGACAGCTTCGATCCCGGTTCATAGATGCCCTGATAGATCGCACGGCCTAGATGTTCGAGAAACGAACCGAAAAGATTGCGATCGAGCGGGCCAATAGCGCGGCGGGAGTCCACGAATACGCGAACGGTTTGGTCGGTCGTAGCTGCGCTTTGCGCCGAGAGCAGACGCGCAAACACAGAGCTCGCCGACCACGTCAATCCGAGCCTCGAGCTCTGTTGCAAAAACCGTCGTCGCGTAGACATGAACCTGTAACCTCCTTCTCTAACGGCGGCATGCGAAACAGGGCATCAGAAGCGCCACATCGATCCGCTTGGTAAACGATTTCTCAAAACCGCACTACTATACGATCTTGCGAACTTGGTGACAAGACCAGGGCCTGGGTTCGGGTGGAGGTAGGAGCTGGTTGGCCGAAGTCAAAATTCGTCCGAAGATTTTGCCCGGTAGTGCTTTTCCTGATGCGTTCGCGAATTCCGGATATCGAAGCTGCCGTCAGGGTAGGCTTTCAATTCAAGATACCTTCCCTGGTCCGGACCTTGAGGATTGGAAATGAATGCAGGGGAGACATTATGGACATTGCCGCCCTCCTCGGAAAAATGCAGTTGCCATAGATCCTCGAGTCGGGGCGACTTTTCAATGACATCCCAGGCGGCGGGCGAACCGCCCTTTTGTGCACCATTGTCCATAATGGCGACGCGGGGGGCAATGCCATTCAGGAGTGCGGGGCTGCCGCTCTGATACCAGCCGTGATGGGAAACAACGTAAATATCAACTTTGCCCAACTTGTTGTGGGGACAGACAAGCTCCTGTTCTTTATCGCGCGTGAGGTCGCCTAAGTCCAAGATTCTGAGTGTGCCGTAGGTGAGCAGAGTCCCCACCGAGCGTGAATTCTCAGTGTCGTCTTTTGGGTAGTTCTCCTCGCCCGCGCATTGCCGATTCGGCTGCCCCGCTCCTGGGAGCGGCTTCTCAATGACAGCGCCATCAGAGCTCACGACCGTCACTTCCATTCCCCGAAGGGGAACAGAATCCCCGGGTTTAACCGACATATGTTTGTACTTGCCGCTCGCGAGGAGCGTTTGATAGGCTTGCCAGCCCTGTTCGGTGGCCGCATTTGCCATTTCCCGATTTTCTCCGTGATCGATGAATGTTCCAATAGGAATGCGAGCTGCTAGCTGCGGCACGCCACCTACGTGGTCCGTGTGATAGTGAGTGATCAGCACATAATCAATCCTGTTGAGGCCGGCGCTTGTGGCCGCGGCCGTGATCCGCTCCGCATCTCGCCCATCGTGGTCGGGCCAACCTGTATCGATCAACAGCGATTCGCGAGCCGGGGTTACAAACAATGTCGCCTGCCCGCCTTCGACGTCAATGAAATAAGTTTCTAGAGAGTTA